>NZ_JBLVQN010000007.1:0-163556 GCF_058323225.1 Neobacillus sp. PVCKKU3 | reverse complement strand
TGTATTGGCACACGTTGGAATTGGCCATACACGTTGGGCAACACACGGAGTTCCAAGCAGGGGCAATTCCCACCCGCATCAAAGCGCATCTGGCCGCTTTACGCTTGTTCACAACGGCGTCATCGAAAACTATGATCTGCTAAAGCGCGAATATTTAGCAGATGTTCCTTTCAAAAGTGAAACCGATACAGAGGTCATTGTGCAGCTTGTCGAGAAGTTTGCAAACGAAGGCCTGAGTGTATTAGAGGCTTTCCGCAAAACATTGACACTTTTGCATGGCTCATATGCACTAGCGCTTTTGGATGCAGAAGACAATAACACCATTTATGTAGCAAAAAATAAAAGCCCGCTGCTTGTCGGCCTAGGGGAAGGCTTTAATGTGGTCGCAAGCGATGCCATGGCAATGCTTCAAGTAACCGATCAGTTTGTTGAATTAATGGATAAAGAAATTGTCATCGTAACAAAAGATGCTGTGACCATTCAAAACTTAGATGGAGAAGTCATCAGTCGTACGCCATACACAGCCGAGCTTGATGCCAGCGATATTGAAAAGGGGACATATCCTCACTATATGTTGAAGGAAATTGATGAGCAGCCTGCTGTTATTCGTAAAATTATTCAGCATTATCAAGATGAGCAAGGAAAGCTTGTGATTGACCGCGACATCATTGATGCTGTAAACGCTGCAGACCGCGTCTATATCATTGCCGCAGGGACTTCTTATCACGCTGGACTTGTGGGTAAGCAGTTCATTGAAAAAATGGCAAAGATTCCGGTTGAAGTCCATATCTCCAGCGAATTTGGCTACAATATGCCGCTTTTATCTGAAAAGCCATTGTTTGTGTTCATTTCACAAAGCGGTGAGACTGCTGACAGCCGTGCTGTGCTTGTTCATGTAAAAGAAATGGGCTATCCAGCGTTGACGATTACAAACGTGCCTGGGTCGACATTATCACGTGAAGCGGATTATACTTTATTGCTGCATGCGGGTCCTGAAATCGCTGTAGCTTCGACTAAGGCTTATACAGCACAGTTGGCAGTTCTTGCAATTTTAGCCGAAGTGACAGCGAAGAGCCGCAGTTTAGAAGTTGGCTTTGATCTGATTCATGAGCTGGGCTTAGTTGCTAACGCGATGGATGTTCTATGTGACTCTAAGGAAATCCTTGAAGTCATTGCCCGTGAATTCTTCTCAGTCACACGGAATGCTTTCTTTATCGGCCGCGGCATTGATTTTTATGTCGGCTTGGAAGGCGCCTTGAAGCTTAAGGAAATTTCTTATATTCAGGCTGAGGGTTTTGCCGGCGGAGAATTGAAGCACGGAACGATTGCCCTTATTGAAGAAGGGACACCGGTCATTGCTCTTGCTACTCAGGAAAGCGTGAATTTAAGCATTCGCGGCAATGTCAAGGAAGTTGTTGCCCGCGGCGCCAATCCATGCATTATCTCAATGAACGGACTTAATATGGACGAAGACAGCTTCGTTATTCCAGAAGTGCACGAATTATTAACACCACTTATCTCTGTCATACCATTACAAATCCTTGCCTACTACGCAGCCCTGCACCGCGACTGCGACGTCGACAAACCACGTAACCTTGCTAAATCGGTAACGGTGGAGTAGATTTAATAAGATATAAAATAAGTTTTGTTCAGGTATATTAAAGATGTATAGTGAACATTAAATATAGTTCGCTTTTAAAATTGGGAATCCCTACTCCTTTTGGATAGGGATTCTTTCTTTTCTGAATTTACTTTTGTTTACTTAAAACTAATGTTTTCCTCAAATCCATCATGCACAATCAAAACGGAAGCTGAAACTTTTTTTCTTTAAAGGAGCCGATGTTTACATAATCAAGACGGTCATAAGATTCGATAACAAAATTAAAAGAATATCTATTTGGATAAAATAAAAGCGGCAGTGTTAGCCGCTTTTTTAACGATTATTATCGAATTAAATTCGTATCGTTTTTGGTAAGAAGGATAAAATTGTGATTTTCGACGGTGACTTCTGAATCTTTTGGCAAGGTAAAATGTTTATCTTGGCTCATATCGTAATAAACGTTATCTTTGATATAAAGAGTATTTTCATCTTTTGTGATCAGGATATGGTCACCTGATACAGGAGTCGGAAGTTCATCAATCAGTTGTTTTTCGCCATCTTGATAAGAACAAATGCTTGTAACGTATCCATCTTGGTCTAGCTTCCCGTAATAAATTGTATCTTCGTAAACGGAAAGGATCGTAGCATTGGATTCAATGTTCTTTACGGAAGAATTTCGGTTCAACCATATGTTGTGAGACATGTCTTCATAGAACAATTCGTTTTTTGTTGATAACAATGTAGGTTTTTCAATGTAACTATTGCGTAATGGAACATTTGTCATTTTTCCGTTTGTATTAAAGTGATACAATTTGGTAATGGTGTCATTACCAATGAGTGTATACACGTCGTTAGTATACGGACTGTAGCTGATTGATTTAAACGTAGAAGTTGGCGTAACACCTGTGAATGTTGTGATGATCCGCTCTTTTTGTGTCCCTACTTGGAAAGTCTTTAGGACCAAATGGTTTTGTTTTGATTTTAATCCAATAAAGAGACTGTCGCTCCGGATCCATTTGATATAGTTTATTCCGTCTTCTTCATTTGCAGAATACAGCTTGGTATTATGTTCTAAATCAATAATATGAAGCTGATTGTTATTACTTACATATGCCACATATCTTTGATTTTCAGAAATCGAAACTAATTTGACTTTTTCTTCTGCTAAAAGTTTCTTGTTCAAAATAGGAGTTTCGACTTTTTTCTTTGTGCTTGTTTCGGATGCAGATGCAGTAACGGATTGCTGCGCTTTCAATGCATTGTCATAGTGCCAAAAGACACCTGTTTCCAATGCGGAGATGAACACTAAAGCAAGTAAAAATATTCTCACAGTCTGTCATTCCTCCTTATTCTTGTGGCATCACGATGAAACTTGTTGCGATTTTTCGTTCGCCAAGAACATCAGATGGTTCGTTGATTAACATACCATCCTTTACCATTGTGGCAGACGAACCGCCATCTAAGTTCGCTGCGTTCACAGCACCATATTTCAACATTAAATGCATTAAGTCTTTCATGGTGGCACCCAGGTTATTCGCTCCGTGAATCATCCGTCCATCAGTGACGATCATAATGACGGTACCATCTTCTCTTTGGCCAATGGCCGTTCTTGGGGCTGCTCCCCAACCACCGTCACCTTTGACGAGCCCTTTTCCGTCTTTTACAAGAACAGGTCCAAATGATAATGCTTCTGTCACGTCTCTTTCAACTAATTCTTTGTCTGTATAGGTACCTACCAATAAAATTCCGTCACGAGTAAATCCAACAATCGGTGAGGTTCCGCCCGTTGTCACAAATTTACCACTTTGTATGGTGGTACCCAACGGAACTCCACCCGTTCCACGATACCCAACGTCCTGGAACATCCCGCCGTTGATGCCCGCAATTGCTTTATAGTCCTCCACCATTTCGCTTACAGTTTGGCCGACATCACCTATATATTCCGTCACAGCCACACGAATACGGGTTGGGTCCGGAACTAACATGATTTTGGCGGAATACGTTTTGTCTTTATAGTCTTCGATTGTGATAGAATCGTCAGTATTGTTTTCCAAATGGGATTTGATATTTTTATAAATCTCTTTATCTTTATTTATATCTTTTTCGACTTCCACCATCATACTTGGTTTGTTTTCCTCTGCAGATACCGTCCACATGGATAAAGGTGCTAAGTATTGTGGATGCATAGAGGTGGTAAAGATTCCGATCACATAACTTTTAAGTGAGTCAAACGGTCCGTGGAAGACCAAAATAACACTGGAAACCCAAGCGTATATAAAAGAAAGAACAATATACCCAATGATTTTTAAAAATTTCACCAAATGCACTCCTTTACAAACAATGCAAAATTTTTATGGAATCAAACAGAAATCTTTCTAGTTCAAATCTATTATTCAATATCCATATTTTTAAAGATGATAAAATGCAAACACTAGACTATTGTAATGGAAAATGTGCATTTTTACCATAAGAGAATGCTGGTAGCATTGTCAAAATGGGATTTAATCTGAGGAAATCATCGCCGAAAAAATCGGCCTCATCGGTAAAAACTCCCCCATCCTCAACATCCTATAAATATAAGAATAAGCACAGCAAAAAAATAAAAGGGCTTCGGAAATTCGAGAGCCCTTTCAAAATTTATTCATCATAAAAATTTGTCCTACGCCAAAATAGTCCAAATTAAATATTTTTTCCCAATTGCCTACCGCCAAATGTCCTACTATAATTCAAATAAAGAACAACTCGAATTACCGAACAAAGTCTTCTTCCAGATAAACCGTCTCGCCCTTGCCAAGCGTACATTGTCCATTGGTCTGCTCGACCATCCAGTCCATGAAGATTTTACTCTTTTCTTCCTCAACATAGACATCAATTTGGACGTTATCTAAATAGAGAATATCTTTAATTTTGTGCTCGGAAGCACGCAGTTCCCTTTCAATTTTCCCAAGCCAGGTGTAATCGATTTTCACCTGCATGATTTGAACAAGCCGCCTTTCGACAGCACCGACTGCATCTAGACCTTCAGAAGTAGCTTTTCCGTATGCGCGAATTAGTCCGCCTGCACCGAGCTTGATCCCGCCAAAATAGCGGGTAACTACTACAACCGTGTCCTTCAGCTGTCTCTTTTTCAAAACTTCAAGGATAGGTACGCCGGCCGTGCCGCTTGGCTCGCCGTCATCATTCGCTTTTTGGATTTGGTCATGCTCGCCAATTAGGTAAGCTGAGCAGTTATGGGTGGCGTTCCAATGTTTTTTCTTGATGCCCTGTATAAAGTCTTGGGCATCTTGTTCGGATTCGACTCTTTTCAGTTGGGCAATAAAACGGGACTTTTGGATATTTATTTCATGTTCTCCATACTCTTTTACAGTTAAGTAACGAGGCAGCATGTTAAACTCCTTTCTTTAGCAAAAACGTAACACTAATGTAATATAATATTTTTTAAAAAAATTAATGTAATATACCTATAATATGGGTGTAAAGTTCGAATGATATAATAAATACAGCTTTATAGTACCTTGTAATAGGCTAAAGGTAGTAGACTGATATAGTAATTATACTACTTTTTTACAAAAGTCACGTAAGCAATAATTATAGCTTAGCAAAGTATTTCAAAAAATGGTAAAGTATGTTAAAGGCCTAAGGGAAAAAAAGCCCCGGAGGAATCAGAAATGAATTTAAAGCAATTAGATTTGAAATCGATTGATGACATTCGTGAAGCGATGATTGAGGCTGTGACCTGCAGCAAAAGTGATATCTTCCGCATCAGCGAGCAATGCCGTACTGATTTTGACAGCATCACCAATGAGCTGGCGAACATTAAGGAAGTGATGGCTAAGCTTATTGAGGAAGGAAATCAGCTGGAGGCGCAGGTTACTGCCGCGAGGCACAGACTTTCAGAAGTAAGCATGAACATGAAAACCTTCTCGGAGGAGGAGGTACGTGACGCCTACGAAAAGGCGCATCAGCTGCAAATGGATCTCTCCATCAATTGGCAATACCGCAAGCAGCTTCTTGAAAAAAGAGAAGAACTCGAGCACAGGCTTGTTGGTATAAATGACACGATTGAACGTGCAGAGCAGCTGATTTCGCAAATCTGCGTGGTCATGAATTACCTGCAGAGCGACTTAAAACAGTTTGGCGAAGCGTTTGAAAATGCCAAAGCGAAGCAGGATTTGGGCTTGAAAATTATTGAGGCCCAGGAGGAAGAGCGCAAGCGTCTCTCGAGAGAAATTCACGACGGTCCGGCGCAAATGCTGGCAAATGTCATCATGCGTTCTGATATTGTGGATCGTGTTTTTCGTGAGAAAGGTCCTGATGATGCATTCGCAGAGATTCAGAGCTTTAAGAAAATGGTTCGCTCAGCACTTTATGAGGTCCGCCGGATTATTTACGACCTGCGTCCAATGGCATTGGATGATTTGGGACTCGTTCCGACCCTCAGAAAGTATTTGCAGACCATTGAAGAATATCATAATCATTCAAAAATTGAATTTGTGAAAATAGGAAATGAGAAGAGACTTCCGACGAAATATGAGGTTGCCCTCTTCCGGCTTATACAGGAATCGGTGCAAAACGCGCTCAAGCATGCCAATGCCTGCTCCATAAAAGTTCAATTGGAAATGACGGACACCAGTGTGAAAGTGTTAATAAAGGACAACGGCGTCGGTTTCGATACGAACCAAAAGAAGCCGGGTTCCTTCGGCATGATGGGCATGAGAGAGAGGGTCGACCTGCTTGAAGGCGATTTGACGGTTGATTCGAAAATCGGCAAGGGCACCGCTGTTTCCATCCATGTGCCGTTAATGAATTAAGCTTAGATTATAAACGAAAGTAACATTCTCTGATGGGGAATTTTTGAAAACTAGGAGGCGTTACACATGACTACAAAAATTATTATTATTGACGATCACCAGCTTTTTAGAGAAGGTGTTAAAAGAATACTAGAATTTGAGAAATCGTTCCAGGTTGTGGCAGAAGGCGATGACGGTACCGAGGCATTAACGCTTGTTGAAGAGCACCGTCCTGATGTTGTCATCATGGACATCAATATGCCACAAATGAATGGTGTCGAGGCAACCCGCGAGCTAGTCGCTAAATATCCGGATACAAAGATCATCATCCTTTCTATTCATGATGATGAGAATTATGTCACTCATGCACTGCAGACAGGTGCCTGTGGCTATCTGTTAAAAGAAATGGATGCCGATGCGTTGATTGAAGCGGTCCGTGTCGTGGCAGACGGAGGTTCCTATCTGCATCCGAAGGTAACTCATAATTTAGTCAATGAATATCGCAAACTAGCAGCAGGTGTGACGCGCGGAGGTTCTTACGTGCAGACGATTGAAATCCGCCGTCCGCTTCATTTATTGACACGCCGTGAGTGCGAGGTACTGCAAATGCTGGCCGATGGAAAAAGCAACCGCGGTATCGGCGAAGCGCTTTACATCAGTGAAAAGACCGTTAAGAACCATGTATCTAATATCTTGCAAAAAATGAATGTTAATGACCGTACTCAGGCTGTTGTTGTGGCGATTAAGAATGGCTGGGTAGAAGTTAGGTAGTTATTTTTCTGAAAAACTAATTTTATGTTATGATTGGAGAGCACGCGCAATGCGTGTTCTTTTTCTTCTTTGGAGAAAGCTGTTTTGATAAAATAATGAGCAGTATTATTGTAAAAAAATAAGGATGGTAAACATACATATGAAAACGGCAATTGTCACAGACAGTACCGCATACATTCCAAAGGAATTACTAGATAAATGGAATATACATATGATCCCGTTGAATGTCATTTTCGGCAATGAAGTCTACCGGGAAGAAGTCGATATTCACTGGCAGCAGTTTTTCGAAGAGGTAAAAACAAAGGACCTGCCGACGACATCCCAGCCGCCGATTGGCCAATTTGTGGAGTTGTTCGAACGGTTTGCGGCGGAGGGTTACGATGCGGTTATCAGTATCCATTTATCGAGCGGCATCAGCGGCACATATCAGGGCTCGGTAACGGCTGGAACGATGGTCGAGGGTATCAAAGTATTTTCCTTTGATTCGGAAATTAGCTGCATGGTTCAAGGGTTTTATGCATTAGAAGCTGCGGAATGGGCATCTAGGGGAATGGATCCCGAGCGGATTATGGCTCGCTTGGAAGAACTGAAGAGCACAGCTCGCGCTTATTTCATGGTTGACGACCTGTCGCACTTACAGCGTGGCGGACGCCTATCAGGTGCGGCCGCATTAATCGGCAGCTTGTTGCAGGTTAAACCTTTATTGCATTTTGTGGACAAGGTAATCGTCCCTTTTGAAAAAATTCGCACCCGCAAAAAAGCAATGAAACGAATTGCAGATTTACTTGGAGAGGATGCAATGGGCGGCGGCCGTTACCAGGCTGTAGTGATCCACGCTAATCGCGAGGCGGAAGCAAAGGAATGGAAGAAAGAGCTTGAGGCTCTTTATCCAAACGTTGACTTCTCGATAGGCTACTTCGGAGCCGTTATTGGAACCCATCTCGGGGAAGGTGCCATGGGGATGGGGTGGATGAAGAAATAAGTTACTGGCCATTCCGGGTTGCTGGAATGGTTTTTTTGCGGCATCTATATGGTTAGAGGTATCAAAAAAGGTAATTTAAAAGTGGTTTGGCGGATATTCTTTGAGATTGGGCGGATTCTGGATAATAGTTGGCGGATATTGGACTTGGTTTGGCGGATAACCTCCGTAAGTTAGCGGATATCAGGCTTGTTTCGGCGGATATCCTAACCAGCCTCCTCCTCAGCATCATCAAAATCCATAAAATTCACACTGGTTAAAATTCGACAATATTTCCCTGAAAATATAAAATATAGGTAGAATTTCATCGAAAATATGTGAAGGAGCGATGATTCCATTGTTAATGAGAGACCTGCCTATTCCACAATGGCTTATCTTGACCGAAGCTTTACACTATCGACTCATACCTGGCCATCCCAAACATCCTGAAGTCGAAAAAGACCTCGCGAAAATTAAAGCCGGTTATAAAGGTGAACTTACTTTAAGTTATTATGTAAAACAACTTCCGCATGAGAAATATTACATCTTCCACGACCTCCAGCTGGAACTTAACGGAATACATTTCCAAATTGACACTCTCCTTATCTCCCGTAATTACATTCTCATTATTGAAGCGAAAAATATAATAGGTACGTTGATATTCGATAATGTTTTTAACCAATTAATACGTATTAATCAAGACGGTTCAGAAGACGTTTTTGAGGACCCCCGCGTTCAAGCCGCAACACTAAGGACGCTTCTTGGAAGATTCCTTGCGAAATATGGAATCAACTTTTTACCAATCGACCAGCTTGTTTTTTTCAGCAATATAAAAACCAATTTAAAAACCTACTCCAATGATATCAATGTTTTTAAAAAGGTATGTAAGAGGAGAGATCTTTTTAATAAGATTGAAGTATTTGAAAAAACCTTCCCACAATCAAAGATTGATGACAATACCCTCCTTAAAATAGCAAACTTCCTTTTAAGCAAGCACACTCCAAAGAAAATAAACATCTTGGAGAAATACTGCCTAACGGCAAGAGACATCATTTCTGGTGTCCGATGTCCACAATGCCTCAACATTCCGATGAATTATAGTAGGGGAAAATGGCATTGCCCACTTTGTCAAACAACCTCAAAAGATGCTTATATTGAGGCAATTAAGGACCACTTTCTTTTGATAAAACCATCGATTACCAATGCTGAATTACGAAGCTTCCTCCACCTGCCAACAAATGATACCGCTCAAAAAATTCTCTTCCGTTTACATCTGCCTTATGAAGGAAACAACAAAGCCCGTCTTTATTTTCCATCAAAACTTTAATAAAAAAAAGAAGGTGCCCACATGCGTTTTCAAATAAAGGAAGAAAAACTCATCCCGCAAAAATTTCCCGCAGGAGATTCCTATCGAATCACACAAATCCCAGAAATCCTGCAGCCGTCATTAAACCCTGACTTTCCATACAGCCGCGAACTTCAACAGCTTCTCACCGGCAAGCAGCTCCTCCTTGAAGATATCCCGCACCCACTAAACGAAATTCAATCGCACTATGAAAATGGCTATGTTACATATCGTAAAGGAATTGACTATATCGGGAAAAAGCTAGTGTGTATGCGATGTGGAAATAAGGACCCGCAAATGTTTGCCCAATTCCCTTGTGCCCGCTGCGGTGAACCTTGCCTTTATTGCCGCCACTGTATCATGATGGGAAGAATCAGTGAATGCACCCCATTAATAGGCTGGAATGGTCCGGCGCCTGACACCGCCATTCCGCAAAAAATTATGGCCTGGAATGGTATTCTTTCTGAAGGGCAGCGGGTGGCTTCCGACAAGGTAGTTGAGGCTATCCGACAAAAAAAGGAGTGCCTTGTCTGGGCCGTTTGCGGAGCAGGCAAAACCGAGGTGTTGTTTGCTGGAATAGAAACTGCGCTTGCCGCCAAAGAAAGAATTTGCATCGCCACGCCGAGAACAGACGTAGTTCTTGAACTGACGCCGAGACTTAAGGCGGCTTTTCCTGAGATCGGGGTCGCTTCTCTTTACGGCGGCAGCGAGGACCGCTATCTTTATGCCCCTTTAACCATCGCCACTACACACCAGCTGCTCCGCTTTTATCAAGCCTTTGATGCGCTGATATTGGACGAAGTTGACGCGTTCCCATACACGGTGGAGGAGTCTCTCCAGCATGCTGCGATTCAGGCCCGGAAGCCATCGTCTGCGATGATTTACCTCACTGCTACCCCCAATCAAAAATGGCAAAGAGAATGCCGCACTGGCAAACGGTCGTTTATTACCATTCCGGCCCGGTTCCATCGCAAGCCTCTGCCTGTTCCTGAATTTGCATGGTGCGGCAACTGGCAAAAGCAGCTCCAAAAAGGCAGGCTACCCACCAATGTCCTTCGGTGGATTAAAGACAGGCTCGAGAGCGGCAAACAGGCACTTGTTTTCTTCCCTCATATAAAATTAATGGAAAAAGCACTCCCATTACTGCGCAAGCTCGATTCCAGAATCGAGGCCGTTCATGCGGAAGACCCTGAACGGAAGGAAAAGGTGCAAAGGATGCGGGCCAAAGAAATCCCACTGCTGCTAACGACCACCATCCTTGAGCGGGGCGTTACTTTTCCCAATGTTGATGTTGCCGTTGTGGGTGCCGAGGATTTGATTTTTACCGAAAGTGCCCTTGTGCAAATCGCCGGCAGAGCTGGCCGAAGCAAGGATTACCCAGATGGAGTGGTGACTTTTTTTCATTATGGAAAAACAGAGGAGATGCTGAAGGCTAGAAAGCAGATTGTCACGATGAACCGGGAGGGGGTGAAGCGGGGACTGATGGACGTGTAATCGATCTTTCAATGAAAGGGATAAAACAAATGAATTTTCTCAGTCAAAATCGATGTCTTATCTGCCAGGAAATAATCTATCCGGATATAGGATGGAGTGCTATTTTTTCAAAAGAAAAAGAGCACCGTGTATGCACAGATTGTGATGCGAAGTTTGAAAAAATAGAAGGAGATATCTGCCGGATGTGCAGCAGACCGTTCCTGCTTTTGGACGAGCAATTTCGCGACGGGCAAATTTGCCATGATTGTACGCGCTGGGAAGAGGATCCTGACTGGCGAGGGTTCCTTCAAAAGAATACTTCAATTTTCCTTTATAATGATTTCTTAAAAGAGGTAATGGCTAAATATAAATTTCGAGGGGATTATGCAGTAGCCAAGGTGTTTGCGGATTACTTCAAGGAGGTTACGAAAGGCTGGGAAGCCGATTTATTTGTGCCGATCCCGTTAAGCGATGAACGGCTTTACGAGCGGGGCTTCAATCAGGCAGCGGCAATCTTGACAGAATCGGGAATAATACCAACTGATATACTTTCGCGGGTCCACACTGAAAAGCAGTCCAAAAAATCCAGGTCGGAGCGAATCCATCTCCCCCAAGTCTTTCAAATCGACGCCCAAACCAACCTGCATGGAAAAAAGGTCATCCTTATCGACGACATCTATACCACTGGCTCCACCCTAAGGCATGCTGCAAAACTCCTTAAACAAGCAGGCGCCAACGCAGTCTGGTCCATAACAATAGCTAGATAGGAGTAATGGTGTCAGACACCGCTCGTGAACACTGTCCACCTTAGCCAGACAACTAGGGGAATCCTCTATCGTTTCAAATCAATTTCACATATTCCCTAAACTTATTAGTGGCAAATTGTCCCAATCAATATTAAAATAAAGATGAACAACCATTCATAATAGTAAATTTCCCCACATAAGTCAAAGGCTGTTTAAAACATTGTCACTATTTTCCCATTGTTTTTGTCAATAAATCGACAAACAATTTATATTGATTCAGCAGGATAATCATAGGGTAAAATAGAAATGTAATACATAGCCTTAAAATAAAGGAGGACTCCACACATGAACTATAACGTACGTGGTGAAAACATTGAGGTAACTCCAGCAATCAGAGAGTATGTAGAAAAGAAAATCTCAAAATTGGAGCGTTATTTTACAGAAGCACCTGATGCAAAAGTTAACGTGAATCTTAGATTCAATCCAGATAAAACTTCCAAGGTCGAGGTAACAATTCCACTGCCAAATTTAGTACTGCGTGCCGAAGAAACAAACCAGGATATGTATGCTGGGATTGACCTGATCACTGACAAGCTAGAGCGTCAAATCAGAAAGCACAAAACAAAGGTGAACCGCAAGTTCCGTGAAAAAGGAAATGTTGATTTCCAATTCACAACTACGAATACTGCAGATGTCCATGACGATGAGGAGTTGGAATTAGTTCGTACGAAACGCTTCGACCTTAAGCCAATGGACAGCGAAGAAGCAATCCTGCAGATGAATATGTTAGGCCATAACTTCTACGTGTTCACAAATTCCGACACTAACCGTACAAACGTTGTATACAAGCGTAAAGACGGCCGTTACGGTTTAATCGAAACACATTAATAAACTATCAAAACGCTGCTGGGGCGCCTATCCCCTGGCAGCGTTTTTTAATGAGTGATGCACGGGGACGGTTCTTTTGCATCACTATGAAAATATTACGGTATCCTAAATTCTGAATCTTCTTTATAATGGAAGTAATATACAAATGAAAGAGGGGTTCTCAAATGAATTTTGATTATCAGTACAATCCGTATCCATCCCACCGAACGACTGTGTTTGCACGGCGGGGAATGGTTGCCACTTCCCAGCCGCTTGCTGCTCAAGCAGGTCTTGATATCCTAAAAAAGGGCGGTAACGCCATCGATGCCGCGATTGCAACAGCAGCGGCATTAACGGTCCTTGAACCAACCTCTAACGGCATCGGCAGTGACGCCTTTGCACTCGTTTGGACGAAGGGCAAGCTTCACGGACTGAATGCCAGCGGACCGGCCCCAAAATCACTGACTATTGATGCAGTAAAGGCGCGCGGCTATGATAAAATGCCGGCACATGGTCTTATCCCGGTAACAGTTCCAGGCGCACCCTCAGCATGGGCAGAGCTCTCCCAAAAATTTGGCCGCCTCCCGCTAAAAGAGGTACTCCAGCCTGCCATTGACTATGCCGAAAACGGCTATCCATTGACGCCTGTTCTTGCGAAAAACTGGGGACGTGCCTACCAGCATTACAAACAAACGCTCACCAGCGAAGAATTCCAGCCTTGGTTTGAAACCTTTGCCCCTAATGGGTGCGCACCAAAGGCTGGCGAAATCTGGCGTTCCCCGGACCACGCAGAAACGTTGCGCTCCATTGCGAATACGAATGCGGAAAACTTCTATCGTGGGGAAATTGCCGACCAAATAGCAGCTTTTTCCGAGCGATACAAAGGATTTATTTCAAAAAAGGACTTGGAATCATACAGGGCCGAGTGGGTTGAGCCGATTAAGCTGAACTACCGCGGCTACGACGTGTGGGAGATTCCGCCGAACGGACAGGGGCTAGTGGCGCTGCTCGCCTTGAATATCGTCAAGGGCTTCGAACTTACTGAAAAGGAAACCATCGATACATATCACAAGCAAATCGAGGCTATGAAGCTTGCCTACACCGACGGCAAGGCCTATATCACTGATCCAACTTTTATGAAAATGAAGATAGCTGATGTTCTCTGCGACGAGTATGGTGATACGAGACGTAGGGAAATCACTGACGAAGCGCTACAGCCGCTTCCGTATGAGCTGCCGCGTGGAGGAACAGTCTATCTCGCTGCCGCCGATGGTGAAGGGAACATGGTGTCATATATTCAGAGCAACTATATGGGCTTCGGCTCAGGTATTGTGGTGCCAGGCACCGGGGTATCGCTGCAGAACCGTGGTCACGATTTCTCATTGGACCCTTCGCATGCCAATGCACTAAGACCGGGCTCCAAAACGTACCACACCATAATCCCAGGTTTCTTGACAAAAGGAGATCAGCCAGTTGGACCGTTTGGTGTCATGGGCGGCTATATGCAGCCACAAGGCCATATGCAGGTCATCATGAATACGGTTGACTTTGGTTTGAACCCTCAGGCTGCGCTGGACGCTCCAAGGTGGCAGTGGATTGAAGGGAAGAAAATTCAAGTCGAGCCGCATTTTCCGAATCACATTGCTCAGGCCTTGGCCCGGAAAGGACATCAGATTGAGGTTGCCCTTGACACAGGCTCGTTTGGTCGTGGGCAGATCATCTGGCGTGACCCGGATACTGGGGTTTTGATGGGCGGCACTGAACCACGAACAGACGGGGCTGTTGCGGCTTGGTGATTCAAGGATGGCGGAAGCTCGGACATGGTTTTAAAAAACTCCGTTCGGCGGATAAACCTTAAAATTCGGCGGATAACAATTCTAACTTGGCGGATATTTCCGAGATTCGGCGGATAAAACAGCATACTCGGCGGATATCCGCTCTAAATCAGCGGATTACTTCAAAAGGAGAGGCAAATCAAATGACATTTTCAATCGTTGGTTATGACCCAGTGGAAAAAGAATGGGGCATTGCCGTTCAATCTAAATTTTTAGGCGTAGGAGCGGTAGTTCCATGGGCCAAAGCGGGAATCGGGGCGGTTGCAACCCAATCCTATGCCAATACGGCTTACGGTCCAAAGGCGCTTGAATTGATGGCGCAAGGAAAGTCAGCACAAGAAACACTTGAAGCCATCCTTGCCGATGACACTGACAAAGAAATGCGCCAGGTTGGACTCATTGATGCAAATGGCAATGCCGTAACATTTACCGGAAGCGCCTGCTATAACTGGGCCGGTGGCGTCACAGGAGAACACTTTGCTGCGCAGGGAAACATATTAGTGGATGAAAAAACAGTCCAGGCGATGGCTGAAATTTTTCAAAAAGCGGAGGGAACGCTGGCCGAAAGGCTTCTAGCAGCCTTAGATGCCGGGCAGGAAGCGGGCGGTGACAGCCGCGGCAAACAATCTGCCGCCCTTTATGTCGTGAAAGAAAAAGGCGGCTACGGCGGCTATAACGACCGGTACATCGACCTTCGCGTGGACGACCATCCTGACCCAATCAAGGAGTTAATCAGAATCTACCTGCTTCAGCAGCTTTATTTTTCGCCATCTAAGCCTGAAAAAATAGCATCAGTTGAAGGAGAAGTTAAAACAGAGGTAACGCAACATTTAAAACGTTTAGGGTACCTTCCGGGCGCCGACAGCAGTGATGATAAAATCTATCATGCGCTCACCACTTTTATTCATACGGAAAACTTCGAAATGAGAGAACAAAAGAGGGGCTGGATTGACCTAGAAGTCCTCGAATTTATGAAGAATAACATGAAATAAACATTGCCCTCCACTTACTGGAGGGTTCTTTTATTGGGTTTGTTTTCTATTTGCTCAAATCATCTAGTTAATTTTTACTATCATCATAGTGTTTTTTCTCAAAATCTATTGAAAATATGGTAAAAATCTATTAAATTGGAAAAGTATACAATATAGGTCTTTTGGAGGAATAAACAGGATGGGGAAAGCGTTTTTAAAGGTTGCATCTATTTATTTTACAATTGGGGTTTTGGCAGGTATCACGATGGGGATTATCCATGACTTCCGTCTGGCATCAGTTCATGCTCACATAAATCTGCTCGGTTGGGTGTCGATGGCGATATTCGGACTTATTTATCATTTTTATCCGCAAGCAGCCAACACGAAGCTGGCAAAAACTCATTTTTGGTTCCATAATATCGGTTTGCCGGTGATGATGATCGGAATTGCAACACAGGTTTTAACTGGAAGTATGGCGGCCCTGCCGGTAGCGGTGATTGGCTCCATTGTTGTGGTTGTAGGCGTTATATGTTTCACAATAAACCTTTTCAAACATGTTGGAAAAGGTACAAACGTACAATCTGGTAATAAATTTTCAGTTTAATAGGACTTATTTTGACGGCTATCATTTATTTGATAGTTTTTTTTCATAATGAAGTAGGTAAATGTAACCGTTTATAGATTTTTTAAAATATCACCTACAAAAAAGAAAAAGACCTGACGTAAAGTTTAGTAGAACTTCACAAGGAGGCAATAAAAGACATGAAAAACAAGAAACTGACAAACATAGTAACTAGCGGTGTACTGGCATCTTCACTTATTTTTTCAGTAGGAGCAGGGGCGGCCTTTGCTACTGGTAATGACACAGCGGAGCATTCTGCAGTAACAGGTACGACTACAGAACAGGTTACAGACCAAACAGCAACGACTACTGAAAACGCAACTGAGGAAACCACTACTGAACAAGAAAGTAATGCAACAGAAACAACAACTTCCGAAGAAGCTGAAACTCCATCAGACGAAGCAACAGTAGAAGACACTGATACTGACGAAACTGTGGCGGCCGATGACGAAGTAAAACAAGGTGACCAAGCCCAAACAGAAGATGTTGAAAAAGCAGAAGCGCCATCATTGGTTCCTGGTGATTTCTTTTATTTTGTAAAAACCATCACTGAAAAAATCCGCCTTGCATTTACTTTTGACGATTATAAAGAAGCACAGCTATTGGCTCAATTTGCTGCAGAACGTATTGCTGAAGCAAACGCTTTGATTGCAGATGGTAAAACGGACGAAGCGGAGCAGCTACTTAAGGACGCTCTTGCAACACAAGAGAAGGCAGCGGAGCAGCTTACAGCTTCTGAAGAAGGCACTGACACAGATGCCGCTGATGTGGAAAAGGCAGACGACACTCAAACTGCTGATGTTGAAAAAACTGACGATACACAAACCACTGCTGAAGGTACTGTTGAAGGCAAGTTAGCTAACAACATCGATGCGCTACTGGGTGCCCTTAGCCATGTGAAAAATCCGACTGCCCAACAGGCTTTAATGAAAAACATTCAAAAATCATTTGCAAAACTTGACAAGAAGTTTGCCAAGCTTGAAGAGAAAGATGCTGATTTTGCTGAACAAGTGCAGCAGATTGAAGAAAAAGTTTCCGACGATCAAACAGCAACTGTGAAAAAACATGGTAAAGCGCTAGGAAAGCAAAAGAAACAAGAGACCGAAACAGCAGTTGAAGAAACTACTCAAACTACAGACGAAGCAGCAACTGTGACAGAAGAAAGCAGCCAAGGCGAGGATACTGCAGTTCAAACTGAATCCGCTAATAAAGGGGCAGAGCACCAAGCTGCAGCTCAAGCAAAAGCTGCTGAAAAACAAGCTGCAGCAGCACAAAGAGCTCAAGAAAAACAAGCCCAAGCAGCCCAAAAGCATGGTGAAGCAGGTAAAAAAGCTGCAGAAGCACATGGGAACGGAAATCATTAATTCTAATAAATTTTAAAATTTGGAATGGCCTCGGTTAAACCGAGTTCATAGACACTGAGTCAGGGCGGTACGCTCTGGCTCTTTTTTGTCATGATATTATATTGTGAGATATTTTTTGAAAATTATACCAATTAATGTCGTGAGACTACGTGTTTTTGTCTTGAAGGTCTAAAACGATGTTGTGAACCTTCGAAACTTTGTCGTAAAATCCCTAATTTATGTAGTGAGGACTAATTCGAATGCTACGAAACCAAAAAAAGAGCCGGCAATCCAATTGCCGACTCCATCTCATATCCAAATATTATATCCCTGCCCCATGGCAATTCTTATACTTCTTCCCGCTTCCGCAAGGACATGGGTCATTCCGTCCAACATTCTCTTTATTTACCTTCGGCTTCTTCTTCACAGCCTCGCCGTCTTCCTTCGGGTTTACGGCATGGCCCTGGGCGACCTCTTGGCGCTCAAGGTTATTGCGAATTTCCGCTTTCATGATGTACATGGCCGCTTCATCCTCAATGGACTCCACCATTGCCTCGAACATTGCAAGGCCTTCATGCTGGTATTCGCGTAAAGGATCCGTTTGTCCGTAAGCCCGCAGGTGAATCCCTTGGCGAAGCTGGTCCATCGCATCGATGTGGTCAATCCATTTTGAATCGACAGCACGCAATGTAACAACCTTTTCAAACTCGCGCATTTGCTCAGGTGACAGAAGCTCTTCTTTTTCCTCGTAGTGCTCTTTACACTTAGCAAAAATAAACTCGGTCATCTCTTCCTGGTCCTTACCGCGCAAGTCTTCAACCGTCACAGCGCCTTCCCCAAGCAAGTTTGCATGGGCAAAGTCGACAATCCCTTTAAGATTCCATTCTTCTTCATCCATATGTCCAGGCGCATTGACCTCAACATGGCGCTGAATGGAGCGCAAAATCATATTCTGGACAATTTCACGTAAATTCTCGGATTCGAGTACCTCATCACGCTGCGTATAAATAATCTCACGCTGCTGGCGAAGTACATCATCATATTGCAATAGCTGTTTCCGGGCATCAAAGTTGTTGCCCTCCACGCGTTTCTGCGCGCTTTCCACAGCTCGAGATACCATTTTACTTTGAATTGGCTGTGTATCATCCATGCCAAGTTTTTGCATCATTACTTTCATGTTGTCAGAACCGAAGCGGCGCATCAATTCATCTTCCATGGATAAGTAGAACTGAGTGACACCAGGGTCCCCTTGACGTCCGGAACGACCGCGCAGCTGGTTATCAATACGGCGGCTCTCGTGACGCTCGGTACCAATTACTGCAAGTCCGCCCAGCTCTTTAACACCTTCGCCAAGTTTAATATCGGTACCACGTCCGGCCATGTTCGTCGCAATCGTGACCGCTCCTGCCTGACCCGCTTCTAAGATAATTTCCGCTTCACGTGCATGGTTTTTCGCGTTCAAGACATTATGGCGAACACCCTTTTTCAAAAGCAACCGGGAAATCAGTTCAGATGTTTCAATTGCGACCGTACCCACAAGTACAGGCTGTCCTTTTTGATGGCGCTCGGCGATATCCTCGACAACAGCATTGAACTTGCCTGCCATTGATGCGTAGATTAAATCGGCACGGTCATCACGGGCAATTGGACGATTCGTCGGAATGACGATAACGTTCATATTGTAAATGTTGCGGAATTCTTCTTCTTCTGTTTTCGCTGTACCAGTCATCCCAGATAGTTTTTCATACATGCGGAAGTAGTTCTGGAACGTAATGGTTGCCATCGTCATGCTTTCGTTTTGGATCTCGACACCTTCCTTTGCTTCGATTGCCTGGTGTAAGCCTTCGCTATAGCGGCGGCCTTTCATCAAACGGCCGGTAAACTGGTCAACGATGACAATTTCGCCGTCCTGAACGACATAATCAACGTCGAGGTGCATCGTCACAATCGCTTTCAGCGCCTGGTTGATATGGTGGTTCAGGGTCACATGTGACATATCAAACAGGTTGTCAATGCCAAACGCCTTCTCTGCCTTGCTAATGCCTTCTTCCGTCAGCATAACCGCTTTAGTTTTTTCATCGTACGTATAATCATGGTCTCTTCTCAGCGTACGGACAAACGCATTTGCCTGCATATAGAGAACCGTAGACTTCTGGGCAGACCCAGAAATAATTAATGGTGTCCGCGCTTCGTCAATTAAAATTGAGTCAACCTCGTCGATTACTGCAAAAAAGAGTGGTCGCTGTACCTTTTGTTCCTTATAAAGGACCATATTATCACGCAGGTAGTCGAAACCGAACTCGTTATTCGTACCATACGTAATATCGCAGGCATAGGCAGCTTGTTTTTCATCCTTATCCATGCTGTTTAAGTTCAAACCGACGGTCAGCCCCAAAAATTCATACAGCTGTCCCATTTCGGTGGCGTCACGGCTTGCCAGATATTCGTTGACGGTGACAACGTGCACTCCTTTTCCGGACAAGGCATTCAAGTACACCGGCATCGTCGCCGTTAATGTTTTACCTTCACCAGTCTTCATCTCGGAAATATTACCCTCGTGGAGAGAAATACCCCCCATCAGCTGAACATGGTATGGATAAAGGCCAAGCACGCGGCGGGCACCCTCACGGACAACCGCAAACGCCTCAACCAATAGGTCATCAAGCGTTTCGCCCTTTTGGTAGCGGGCCTTGAACTCTTCCGTTTTTTCACGCAGCTGCTCATCGGTCAATCGTTCGGTTTCCGAGGCAAGCGCATCAACTTTTACAGCCAGCTTGTCCAGCCGTTTCAACTCACGTTTATTTAGGTCAAACACTTTATTTAAAATCCCCATATTTGATGAAACGCTCCTTTTATCTGAGACTCAAAAGCATTTTTTGAAAAAATGGATCCAATAAAAATCGCTAATTTTCCTATTTAATCTTACCATTTCCACTATGCAGGTGACAACAATGGAAGAAACTCAGCAAAAAATCACTGCTCTACGTCTTATTATCCACTTCATTTATGACAAATCTGTGAAAAATGTATAGAACTTATAAGTTGCCTTTAAGAGTGTATGGTTATTTGCATATTTTTAAATATTTTTGTATAAAAATTAGTTTTAATACAGTTTTACACTCTGCCTATATTGTTTATCAAACTCTTATATTACAACGTTTATATGTTGTTTATTTAGCAAAATGTATCAATTCTGTGAATGTAAAAATATTCACAAATTGTACATTGGATTCTCCTTTTTAATGTAAGATACTACCTTTAGAGAGGTAGCAATGGAAAATAAATAGAGAACCAATCAAATATGGGAAGGGTGAGGAAAATGGCCTTTTGGGGGAAAAAGAAAAAAGAAACCGATCCCGATGCAAGAGAAGATAGAAAAAAAATGGGCCTATTTCGCAGACTTTGGCAAAAAGTCAGAAACATAGATTGGAAGGATCCGGTCACAAGATGGAAAGTCATGTTCATTTCACTAATAGGGTTGATTGTAATTGGAGGCGGTAGCTATGGGGCACTGGCCATCACCAACTCGCCGGCGTTCTGCTCGAGCTGTCACGAAATGGCACCAGAATACTCAACCTTTACGGCCAGTGCTCACAATAATATCACGTGTGTCCAGTGCCATATCAAGCCGGGCACCATCAACATGCTGACTCATAAGGTTAAGTCGTTGAAGGAAGTTTACTATCACGTTACCGGGGTCCCAGAACAAATTGTCCAAACAGAAGATGAGGTTGTTTCCAACGAGAACTGTATGCAGTGTCACTCCAAAAACCGCCTTGTTACCGCTTCTGGGGACCTAAAGGTTAATCACAAAGGGCATATTGAAGAAGGTATTCCATGTATCTCCTGCCATGCCGGTGTCGTTCATGCGAAGATGGCGGCCCGCGGTATTAATACTGAAGAAGTTCGCGGTGAGTATACGAAAGAAACAGCCGAAAAAATCATGGAAAAGAAATATTTGCGCCCAAACATGGGTACCTGTATCGATTGTCATGACAAAGTGAACAATGGCGAAAAGCCTTGGAAGGACGTCGCTTATCTAGTTCCGCCAAACCCGGAGGAAGTGGAGAAAAAGATTGATGAAAGCAAAAAAGAAGGAGTCAGCGAGCCTCCAGCAACTGAAACAAAAACGGAATCAGCTGTAGAAGGAACAACAGGAAGTGGCACAGCTGAAGACTTAGCTAAGGTTCATGAAGAAAAGACTCAGGATCTCATTTTACAAGCCATTGGAAAGCAGCAAAAGGATGTTAAGATTTCCATGGCATGTGAAACGTGTCATAGAAAAGTTAAGGTTCCTAAGAGCCACAAAGAGGAAGGATGGAATCAGGCACACGGCGGTACTGCTATTCAAGAACTCGACAAATGCGTGAACTGTCACCAAGATTCCAAATGGATTAGAGAAATTCCTAAAGAAGACATCATTTCCTTGCTAAAAATGAAAAGTGCTGAAAATAGCAGCCATAAATATACGGCAAACCTAACTGTCGTAAAAGACCAGTCTCGGGTTAATAATTTCTGCAGTGCCTGTCACGGCAAGCGTCCTGCAGGACACTTAGAAAGCGATCAATGGTTAACAGCACATGCAAGCAAAGCCAAAACAGCAGACCAAAAGGCCGAATGCTTTGTCTGCCACGACCGCGATAAGCCAGGAGAAGGTTCAACAAATGTTAAAGCACCAACAGACGTCTATTGCCAATACTGCCACAGAACCGGCTTTAAAGACGATGTGAAAAACTAGAAAACCCTAAAATAGGAGGGACTTGATTATGGAAGAGGAGCGTAATGAGCTGCCGGCCCCTCCCAAGTTTCGCTATAAGCTATTCAAATATGCAACCTTAACGGTGTTGTTTCTAGCCGTCTTCCTTGGACTCGGCTTTACGGGACTGGAGGCAACATCGTCTTCGAAGTTTTGTGCTTCCTGCCATGAGATGAAGCCTCAATATTATACTTGGAAAGCTTCCTCTCATAGTGAAGTAGAATGCGACAGTTGTCATATTCAACCTGGGGTAAAGAATTATGCTAAGGCAAAAGGGGAAGGCGTAGTAGAACTTTACAAAAAACAAACAAACACTTATATCGCACCAATAAAAATGCCAAATCTCATTCCAGATGAAGCATGCGAGAAATGTCACAATATGGATAAGCGCGAAGTTACTCCCTCAGGGGATATCATCATCCCGCACACGAAACATAAAACTGAGGGGGTTAAATGTGTTGAGTGTCATAGCGGTACGGCCCATGGGGAAATATCTGACCGCAAAGTAACTTATAAAAGTGATTATGAAAAATGGGATGAAAAACTCGGCGCTGCTCTGATGAATGATAAAAAGTTTACCAGCCCGCAAATGGACACTTGCATGGAGTGTCACCAAGCACGAAAGGCTACTTTGGAGTGCAAAGCTTGTCACGAGACAACGATGCTGCCTAAAACTCATAAATCAGCAGATTTCAAAGCTGGAGGACACGGGAAAATTCAACCTTCAGAATTGAAGAACTGTGAAAAGTGCCATTCTTACATGTCAACAGAGGAGTACGATTTATTTAAAGAGGATCCATCCTATACAAAGTTTTTGAAAAAGGATACAACCAATACTACTAATGTAACTGTTTCTCAATATGCAAAGACGAATACATTCTGTAAAGAATGTCATGGAAAAAGGCCGGAGAGCCACCAAATAGCTTCTTTTATGGCTAAGCACGGCACTCTGTCAAAGGATACACAAAAGTGTATGACTTGCCACGAAAATCGGATTACAAGTAATTCGCCCGTAACGAAAGTGCAATGTGCGTCATGTCATCCAAGCTCACACAAGGATACTTGGAGAGAAAGACATCCATTTAAGGTTCCAGAAAATCAGAAATACAATAAAACCTGTTTAAAATGCCATGTTGAAAAGACATGTGCCAAGTGTCACAAGACCAAATAGCGACTTTAAAAGCAAACGAATAAATTCCGAGAGGGGATTTAAGATGGAAACAGAAAGAGAGCCTCAAGAGCAAGATGAGGGAAGAACAGCCAAGAAAAAGCCGAAAACTTTTTCGAAAAAAACTAGTATCCTACTATTATTGTTAACCTTAGTCTTTTCTGTAGGAACAGGTTATGCTCTCGGTCACTTTTATTTTTGGAATGACATTGATATGAAACGAGTGAATGAGCAGCTTGCTTTCTACAAAGAAGAAGTAAGAAAAGACCCGACCAACCTGCAAAACCGAATTGTATTAGGTTATACCTATTACTTAAAAGGTGATAACGACGAGGCAATCAAACAGTATGATTATGTTTTGGAGCAAGACAAAAACTATTATGATGCCCATTACAACATGGGGTTAGTTTACGTGAAAGAAGAGCGTTATAATGAGGCGCTGATTGCGTTTGAAAAGTGCGTTAAAATTGCGCCGAAAGACTTTAAAGGCTACGTGCAAATGGGGATCGCCTATCGGGGATTGAAAGAGTACGATAAGGCAACAAAGGCTTTAGAACAAGCTAACAAGATGGCGCCGACCAATGCCGATATCATTTATCAAATTGGTATGGTCGCTGAAGCACAAGGTCAGTATGATGATGCCATTGCTATTTATAAGGATGCACTTCAATACGATCCCTTGTATAAGGATGCAGTGGCTGCACTTGACAGACTTAAAGATAAAGACACAGTGGCTGAAGGTGAAAAACAATGAAAAGACGTAATGTGTATATCGGAATGGCGCTCATTGCTATAACCACAGCAGCAGTTTTTACTTTCCTTTTCTTAAATCAAACAAAGGCTGTCGATACGGGGTTGCTAAAGGTTTTAAATCCAAATGGGGCACCGTCCTACAGTATGTCTCTTACCGGTGACTTTAATAAACCGTTTGAGAAACCGATGGATGTAACCGCAAATGGTTCCTTTACTTATGTATCTGATACAAATAATAAAAGAGTCGTGGCGTTTGATGCCGGCGGCAATTTGCTCTTTGCTTTTGGCGAGGAAGGAACCGGAAAAGGTCAATTTAAATTCCCGTACGGGATTGCAACGGATAATCAAGGAAGGGTATTTGTAGCCGATTTGTATAACGGCAATATCTCCATATTCAATGAAAAGGGAAAATTTATTGATTACTTTGCCGAGAAAACTTTCACAGAAAAAAATATCTCTTCACCAGCGGCCTTAAGAATTATCGATAAGAAGGTATATATGACCGATATTAAAACTAATAAAGCTTATGTTTTGGATATGAACGGTAAGCTACTTCTTGAAGTAGGTAAACCAGGCACTAAAGAGGGTGAGTTTAACGCACCGAACGGCATCACAACTGATGGAGAAGGTAATATTTACGTTGTTGATACCGGTAACCAACGTGTTCAGATTTTCAATAAAGAGGGTAAGTTTGTAAAAATTATTAATGGCAGCACAAATGGGCAAGGGGAATCGATTTTTGTCAACCCGAGAGGAATTGGCGTTGACTCGAGAGGCATCATGTATGTTGTCAGCAACCTGACCCACTTCGTTTATGGCTTTGACAAGGATGGCAAAAAGGTATTTGAAATGGGAGGCATGGGTGAAAACAACGGCCAATTCTCTCTGCCAAACGGATTGTTTATTGACAAAAACGACAATGTTTTTATTACAGATACACTCAACATAAGGGTACAGGTTTTCAACTAACGTTCGTAGGACAAGGAAAAATGCAGTGAATTAGATTTATCACTTTTTCCCTTAACTTGAAAGGGGGCGGTATAGAAAAGATAGAATGAGATTGTTTCTTCAGCGGATATAAAACAATACAGAGAGAGAAAAAAAGAGAGTTATTTTGGGAGGTTTTAAGAATGAGAAAGTTTAGTTTAAGCTTACTCTTTGCACTCATGCTGTTTGGTATGTTTGCTGCAGCTGCATCTGCGCAGGGCGAATTGTATACCCCTAACAACGGCAACATTTCTCCAGGGATAGTTGGGGATAATATTGAAAATGCAAACGATACTGCTGAAGGTGCAGACGTAAATGACGGTTCTACAAAAGGTACTGTAGTAAAAGCCTTAACAGGTCAACACGTGCACACTTCTTATCAAAACAACACAAACTCTTGTGCAAGCTGCCATCAGGTCCATACTGCACAAGGTGATCAATTGCTATTTGCAGACACTGTGTATAACACATGTACTGCATGTCATGATGGTACTTTAGGTTTCTTAAACGTATTCACTGATGGTTCAGCCACTGCTGATACTGCTAAAACAATGGGTGGTGCAGGTACATTCGGCGGAACTCACGGCGCATCTCAGCACATGTCTAACGATAGCCTGCAAATCAGTGCTGCTCCCGGTGGAAATCCAGTATCAACAGACAAAACAAATGGAACTCAATGGGGCGAAAGCTTCAGCTGTGCAAGCTGTCACGCACCGCACGGATCTTACTCTGACCGATTGCTTTCGTACAATCCGAACGGAATT
Source organism: Neobacillus sp. PVCKKU3 (assembly GCF_058323225.1). Lineage (NCBI taxonomy): Bacteria > Bacillati > Bacillota > Bacilli > Caryophanales > Bacillaceae > Neobacillus > Neobacillus sp. PVCKKU3. The sequence goes on along the minus strand of NZ_JBLVQN010000007.1, from coordinate 137,807 downwards.
GCTGCAATGCCAGTATCTAAAGGTGGTAACCAATTAGAGAACGTTCCTGTAGTGGATACTTTACCAGCAGTTTCTGCTTCTGCTCCTGCTGTAGTATTATTACGTACTGAAGATGCTACTACTAAAGTAGTAACAGTTGCTCAATACAACAAAGGTACTTCCAGCTATACAAAATCAGAAGCTCCTTGGTTATATGGCTATGACGGCCGTACAGATGGTTTAACTTACTATTCTCGTTTAGTTAAAGCAGAAAAAGGAGATAACCCAGCAACAAAAGATGTAGTTGAAACAGACTCTGATATTATCGCTGCTTACGGTTCAACATCTGGGGTGTATTTCGACTACGAACATGCTCAAGCATATTCTACTTCTACTGCAGGAGCTGATGCTCTAAAAACTGCTGCAAGAGGTTTCATCGCTCGTCCTGTAGTGGTAAAAATGGCTAAAAACGGTTACGACATAATTCAAAGTGCTTACTTTGCAGGTGCTCCTCTTGCTAAGTTTGGGAATGTAACTGAACAAGAAATGAAAGACCTTGGCTACAAAGTAGGAACTGATACAGATAAAACTGTTACAAACGTTGGGGTACAAATGTCCAAATTCTGTGCAGCTTGCCACACTGACTACCTGCAAGCTAACGCTGATGGCAAGAAATCTCACTTCGGTGATGAATATGCTGCCTACCGTCACAGCACTAACAGCGACAGCTACACTTGCGTACGCTGCCACTACGGTCACGGTACAGACGCATATATCATGAAAGATGCTCTTGGACGAACAATCAAAGACCTAGTAGCTGAGGGTGGGAAATTCGCAGGTGATGAGAAAGCAGCTTTAGGTTACATGCAAGATAACAACTCTTCTTCAGCACTTAAGAAGTTCACTAACATGTCTGTATGTTGGGCTTGCCACAACAGCTCACACGCCGAAACAATCAAGAACACTGAGCGTGAAGCTGATCACCCAATCGGAATGCCTAATGGCTATTAATAAAATAAGCTAATAATTAGCTGCAACTAATTATTAGCTCGATAAGAAAGTTTGGATAATAAGGTGTTATGCTTTGGCATAACACCTTATTAATTGTAATTAAATTTTACTAGTTTAGACAACATATTGTCAAAGTTAATACTTTACAATGATTCTTCTAAAGTATTTTTAGAAAAACCTTATTTCTTTAACACAAATCCATATTTTTTACAAAAGATATATGAATTTTTATTGAATTATAGCCCAATCCTCTAGTGCCTTGCCAACCAAGAGAATAAAATATTTGTAGAGGCCTATAATTTGCGCTACATAAATAGCAGAGAAGTGAGGGGTGCTAAATGGGAAGAAGAGGACTCCTGCATAATTTGAAATTCCAAGTATTGGTCATACTTGTTATATGTTTTCAATTTCTAGGATCCCAGCAGATTTCGTTTATATCACATGTCAATAGTGAGGGAGTTGTTGTTCCCCAAATAACCATTACTTCGCCAAAATCAAATGATATTTCCAAAGAAACAACTTTACCTATTTCGGGTATGGTTGAAAATTTCCCAGTAGGAGTGTCTATTGATCTTTACGATAGTACAGAGAAAAAAGAAACAACCAACCAAATAACCGATAATAATTGGAGTATTAGAGTAACATTAACCGAGGGTACCCATACTATTACTGCCAGATCAATCGTAGACGGGGTTGAAATTAGTTCAGACCCTATTAATCTAATAATTGATTCCCTGCCATCTGTTAGCTTTGAAAGACCAATAAACGGAGAAGTTACTAAATTCCGAAGTTTGGCAGGTTCCACTGACCCTATGACTACGGTAAGTCTATGCATTGATTGCACTCAGGATACCGAAGGAGGGGAGGTAACAGGAACCTGGGTCCCTGTTAAGCCGGACAGTACAGGAAGATGGGCGTATGAGGATAACAGTATAATAGATGGGCCCCATGAAGTTTTTGCGAAAGCTATCGATGAAACAGGAAACGAAGGAAATATTAGTAAGGTAGGCTTTACATTGGATACCCAGCGGCCGATTATACTGCCCAATATACTTCCAATGCAAAATTATACCCAAGTACAGTTGGACTCGACTATTAAAGTAAAGATTTCTGACCTAACTCCAATTAATAATAGTAAGGAATTAATTGATAACAGTATCAAGGTTACCAGAAATGGGATTAATGTTGATGGAACAAACTTTTTCAATGACAAAACAAATGAGATCACCTTTACACCATTGAGCGCATTGCTGCCTAGCACAAGATATTATGTTATGGTGAATCCGAATGGAATAGTGGATTCGGCTGGAAATGGTGCTTATCCGAAAGTTTGGTCCTTCACAACGGTTAGTGATGCATCAGCGGGACACCAGAATCCGCATGGAAGCTATGCAGCCAATGCGAAAACTTGTGCAAATTGCCATGGCACTCACAAAGCGCAGGACCCTAATTTGCTGTCAGCCAAAAAGCCTGCGGAACCTGGCCAAAAAGAAGAGATTATCCCAGTAGATACGTATTGTATGGCATGCCATGACGGGACAGTTGCCCCACAACCTGAAAATAGTCAAAAGACACATGTACATACTGCCGCTGTTGGGTTTGATGGTAAGCCAAATGGAAGCTCCTGCTCAACGTGTCACAATCCGCATTCGGAATGGACAGTGGATAATCCAAACTTGGCCCAAGGAGATATTACTTATACCCATAATAATACTCCGGATCCTGACAAACCAACGGGAGAAATTAACAGTAAACTTCAATTATGTGAATCCTGTCATGAAACAGACAGTGCTGAAAGGCTCAGCGACCCTGGAGTAAAATATCGTCTGTTTGAATATAAAAAGTCGAATACGGCATTAGGAATTTACGAAGACTTTCAGCTTTGCCTTCGCTGTCATAATGGAGATTTTCAGAAAAAAGCTGTGAACACCCCTGACATAGCCAGGTATTATAATAATTTAACGGAAGAAACTATAGCGGAGTATGAAAAAACAAATGGTCAATCGTCATTTGCAAACCGCGAAATTTCGGCAGCAGAGAAAAACTTTTCAGGTCATATCATCAAAGCGCAAGATGGAAGTCCTCTTGCGGGTCACATCCCATGTGCTGAGTGTCATGATACACATGGGTCTAACAATGTTGACCAAATAAAAACGCAAATTGGACATGAAAATCCAACAACATTTAATTTAACATCATTTGACCCAAATGCCATTGAAAAATGGGATGCAGGGATGCAGCAAAATTTCTGTATTGCCTGCCATAATGGCTCAACTGCCATATACGGTGTTACAGGTAAAGCGATTTATGATGAAAAGACAGGGCTAGCCATTAATCCTGCAATACCTGATCATAATAAGAAAATTACAGAAACAACAAAACCTTGTTCGGAATGTCACAGTAACAGTAGGTCATTTGTTGAGGCAGCACATGCTCCCAAAAAATAAAAAATCGAGAGAATTCCTCTCGATTTTTTTATTTTTTCCGGTTATCAATATAAATAATATGGCAAATATCATTATATGAAAATGGTGAAAATACCAATAATTCAAAAAGATTACACATTATTTTTAAAATACGTTTGCTATACTTTTTTTAGGACCTTATTACCATATAAATTAGGTCTTTATACATATGGTTAATAAGCGGAAAATAGTGTAAATAGACCTATTGGATAATAGGTCTATTTACACGCTTTCTAATCTGTTTCCAAGGGGAAGGTGATTTTGTAGAAATATTGATTTGGCCATAACGAAAGTGGGTAGAGAGAGGAGAAAGAGAAAATGTCTCGTAAAATGGGGAGTTTTAAGTTGAGACGAAAACCTATTCTGATTATGTTGTTGTTTTTATCCCTTGGATTGTTACTAAGTGCATTCTATGTTTCTGCAGTTGATACTTTTTATAGTAATTACTATCCTGCAAAAGGCTCCAAGATTACACTTTCAAGTCCAAAAATATCTGTTTATGTAAAAAGCTTATATGAATTAGACAGTTCCACAGTAAAAATGCGGTTAAACGGATTGGAAGTCACTCCGACTTTTGTAAATAAAGGTCTTAAAGAAGGAACTATCAGCTTCAATACCTCTAATCTAAAAGACGGGGTCAACACAGTAGCGGTCAGCATTAATGATAAAGGCGGGAATATCCTTAGTGATTCCTGGACATTTACAGTTGCAGAGCCACCTAAGTTTAACGGCATCAATCCTGCTGATAAAAGTGAGCAGTTAACCGCAGACCAATTAACGGCAGTTGTAAGTGACAATCATGCAGTTAATTGGGATACGGTGAAGCTCAAAATAAACAATGTTTATGTTGACACTACCAAGTTGGAAATCAATCGGGAAACAGGACAGATTACCTATAATTATATTTTTCCAAATAACAGTTATACTGCCGTTCTTGAGGCAAAAGATATCTCGGGCAACAGTGGCACCAAGAGTTGGACCTTTACAGCTGACTCGGCTGCACCTAATTTAGTTAACCTCTACTATTTTAAGGATAGCGCTGTCATTACAGATGGGATATTAAAATTTAGCGGGGAGTTAAAGGATCTTGTTGATATTAAAGACAATGTTACTCTGTCTTTGGATGGATCCTCTTTAAAGATAAATTTTAAGTATAAAGGATATTTAGATTATTATGATGAATATATTATTACCTCTAAAAAGCAAGCCTTTATAGATTACGAGGGAACTATCGCAAATGGCAGCCATACATTAACATTGTTTGCAGAAGATACATTAGGCAATGCAGTTACCCGGAACTGGAATTTTACCGTTTCAGTCAAGCCGGTGGTTTCAAATCAGACTCCACTAAAATATGGAGTGGAAGATTTAAAGCCAACTATATCTGCAGTAGTAAAATCACCAAATGGATCGATTAATCCTGATTCTATTCAATTTAAATTAGATGGGCAGCCCGTTGCCTTCCAGTATGATGAAAGTTCAGGCTTAGTTAGTTACACCCCTCCAGCAGCCTTGGAAAATGAAGTTTATCACACTGTTAATGTTGCTGCGTCTGATTTGACAGGTGTTTCAATAGATAAACAGTGGAAATTTTACACCAATACCTACCCAGATATGAAGGATTCAAATATTTCCAACTGTACTTCTTGTCACCAGGCAAATAGCTTTGAGGGAAGCAATGGGGATTTGGAAAATGTTCATATTAAAAAGCTATACTTTAATGGAACACATTCAAACAATCGTTGTGATAACTGTCACAATTATATATCCGTCCCGTCTAACTGCAGTCAGTGCCATGAAGACCTTGATGGGACATTTGCTTACGCGCCACACGGATCTACACCATCGATCAAATATCAGCCAACCAATGTTGATCCAACAATGCCGTTAAGGGTAACGGAGAATCGTGAAGTGAATGACTGTATCCTTTGCCACCAGCCAGGATCACAGGTTAAAGGCTATACAGGATATCAGTCTACACCCACCAGACTTCTAAACAATCACGATATTCCGGAACTTCATAAGGCAAATAATGAACCAGATTGTACAGGATGTCACGCTAAATCACTAACACACGAACATGCACGCGATGGCAGACAAGATGCAAATGGCAACCCGATCACTTGCAATACTTGCCATCAAAGTACGAACCCAGCAGTGGTGCAAGCGATTAAAGATAAAAATACATCTTGTACGTCCTGCCACTCTAGGGATACTGTCCATAAGGACATCCATTCGAAGTGTGCAAACTGTCACTCGAAGGGCAGCTATGAAGATTCACGGCATGCAAATTAATTCACAATCGCAAAAATAGATAAAGGGGCTTTCCAGAAAGTCATATTATTTGGCTTTCTGGTAGCCCCTTTTTAGAATTCCTTTGATTTTGACTTCTTTATCATATCTTTTTCAACCATTCCTTCAGCCCCTCAACCTTCCCCCACAAATGTAAATGCATCGACGCATACACAATAGCTTCGTTCTCATCCCCGAAACCGTAATATTCAGGCGTTTGATTTGGCATCTTCTTTTTGCCGGTTAGGTAATATAACACAAACCTATTACTTTTTTTGGCCTGTTTCACTAATGTTTTTGCTTTTACGGTATAGCCGTTTACAAGTAGCTCTAGCAAAAGCCTATTGTAGATAGTTTCTGTTGTTTCCTCATCAAATTTTTCCAACAGTGCCTCGGCCTTTTCAAATTCTTCTTTTTCCATGTAAGCCACAAACAAGGAAGTACGGACACCCTGATTATCCATTGGGTTCAACCTTAGAAGTTCCTCATAATGCTGGATAGCCTCATCTTTTTTCCCTAGCAGAAAGATTGTCTCAGCATAATTGAACTTTGCCCGCATGTAAGGTCTCGTTTCAATCAGCCCCCAGAAATAACCCTCGTTTTCCTCGAAAAACTGATTGCCGAGATGCTTTTCGCCAACCTGCATGCCATGCCAATATAATTCCGCAGATTCTTCGGGCTTTTGAGCAATATCACCAAGTAAAACAAAGGCATCTACACAATACGGATTAATATTGATTGCTTCTTGGATGAGGTGGAGAACACTAACCCCATCTGCACGCAAGGCCTCAAAAACTAATTCCTGAGCACGGTCTTCATTACGTCTTGAAACCTTCTTGGGCAATTTGTCAGGAATATTTATCGTAAAGGTGGAAGCCTTACTTGGGTTTCCTCTACGCCCCTTTTCATCTTTTCCTTTCGGAAACTTAATGACCTCAGCCTCTTCAAACTGTGGTTCCTCGTCAACCCCGTACACAATATTCATCATTTCGCTTATTTCTTGGCTCAGGACATTTTCCATGTCCGATGAGATGGTGGAAATGGACCTCGCGGACACGCTGTATATCTGCCCAAGCTCCTTTTGTGTGAATACTTTTTCCAGCATCGGCATCATTTTTTGCATTAAATAATGCAGCCCGGCGGCATATAGATTCGGGTTCTGAATCCGCTTTTTTCGCTTCTGGCAATAACTAAACCAAAGCACAATCCCTGCGTCCGCAACTGGCGCAGGTGTGTTGAAATCTTCTGCTTGTGCTTTGAAAAGGTCGGCAACTTCCTTGTAAACCGGGGCGGGCCATTCGATTTCATCCGTTTCGATTAGGCCGCCAACCATCGGCAGTTCACTCAAAACTTCAATAAAAAAATCATCCAAATACTGTTGAGGGGACGGATAGTCGGCGGCGATACTGCTATCCTCGATATAAGAAAAAGCAACCTCAGGTTTTAAATCCGGCAAATCAAATGGCGCTGGGAAAAACGCAAAGTTTTGGCCAAATGGTACCAACATACCCAAAAAGAGAGTGCCTTCCTCAAAGTCAGCCGGCGTACCTGTAATAATTGTCTCAAACTGTTCCCCCGTAAAGCCATCCTCCACTGTCAGCTTGTTGTTTTCAACTTTTAAGACTTTCCCGGCAATCGTTCGACCATTCGTCCATGTTTGAAAAATTTGCTTCAGCTTCGGCCGCTTAATTTTTCCTGCCTCGGCCGCAATAAATTTCTCAATAACTTTTTTTCCGTCATCCAATTCTTCAAAAAGGGAAAACCAGATGGCATGAACCACTTCATAGAATTCCCGTTCTTCTTCATCCTCTAGCTCGAGGCTGCTATACTCCATGAACATTTCAAAATCATCTTCGATTTCCGCCCCAAAATAATTGAACGCAAAATGAATCATTTGCTTCTGCAGCTCGTCGGCTTCACTTTCAAGTAAATGGGTGATGGACACAGCTTCACTTGCGCCGCAGCATTTTTTATACTTTTTTCCGCTCCCGCAAGGACATGGTTCATTCCGGCTTGGTTTCTCCATCTCGCTTTACACCTCTTTTTTCTCTATAAATTCTAACCAGTCTTCCATTTCTTTTTTTGCATACTGATATTCAAAGGCATACCACTCATTTTCAAGCCCCGCTTCTATCAGCCCATCTTTAAATTTTCGAAAAGGCCGATGACTGCTGCTTAACGCTCGAAACAGCGGCTCGCTTTTTTTGTCATCATTAACCTGTGCTGCAAATAGCTCCATTAGCCGAAATGCTTGAAAAGATTCGATGCTTGGAATCTTAACATAACGGTCTATATTTTCCTCATCATCCCAGTCTATTCCTTCTTCGCCGGTAATGAGTGGGTCTCCGTCATAGACAACTTGTTTCGTCCCTAAATCCAGGTAGGACTGTCCGATATTGTTCGTTAAATATGTATCAATTAGTTCATCCAATAAATTCATATTTTACACCTGCTCATATTTAATAGTACCATTTTCGACAGATTCATATAGGAAAATACGAAGGTTTTAGGGGATAATTTCTTGATTATCGCTAAAAATGACTAAAAAAACAAATCACACCTTTTTTTGAACTTTTCCCACTTCTCAAGTTATAATGAACAAGGACTTACAAGCATTTAAGGAATACACTATAATAAACGTTATAACTTTTTAGAGGTGACGAAAATGGAATTAGCGGAAATTCGCAATGAACTTGAAATTACGGCTAAGAAATTAGCGGACTTTAGGGGGTCTCTTTGACCTTGAAAACAAGGAAGCCAGGATTGCAGAGCTAGAGGACGAAATGCTCCACCCCGATTTCTGGAATGATCAAGAAAAGGCCCAGAAAGTAATCAGCGAGGCCAATGGATTGAAGGACCAGGTTCATGAGTTTTATGAACTGCACGAATCATTTGAGAATCTGGAAGTGACCTATGAGCTGGTAAAGGAAGAAAGCGATGTCGAGCTGCAGACCGAACTGGAAGAAGAGCTTCAGCAGTTGACAGACCGGTTAGGTCAATTTGAATTGCAGCTTCTTTTAAGTGAAGAGTACGATAAAAATAATGCCATCCTTGAGCTTCACCCGGGTGCCGGTGGAACAGAGTCACAGGACTGGGGCTCCATGCTGCTAAGAATGTACACAAGGTGGGCCGAGAAAAAGGGCTTTAAGGTAGAAACCCTTGATTATCTTCCGGGTGATGAAGCAGGCATCAAAAGCGTGACCCTCGCTATTAAAGGGCACAATGCCTATGGTTACCTGAAGGCAGAAAAAGGAGTTCACCGCTTGGTAAGGATTTCGCCGTTTGATTCATCAGGCCGGCGGCATACATCTTTTGCATCCTGTGAAGTAATGCCGGAACTAAACAATGATATCGAGGTTGAAATTCGGACAGAGGATTTACGAGTAGATACGTACCGTTCCAGTGGCGCCGGCGGACAGCACGTTAACAAAACAGAATCAGCCATCCGAATTACCCATCTCCCGACCGGCATTGTGGTAAGCTGCCAAACCGAAAGGTCGCAGATTCAAAACCGTGAGCATGCCATGAACATGTTAAGATCTAAACTTTACCAGCGAGAAATTGAAGAGAAGGAAAAGGCGTTGTTGGAAATTCGCGGCGAGCAAAAGGAAATCGGCTGGGGAAGCCAAATTCGCTCTTACGTCTTCCATCCGTATTCCATGGTAAAGGACCATCGTACTAATGCCGAAACTGGTAACGTTCAGGCTGTCATGGATGGAGAATTGGATCAATTTATTAATGCTTACTTACGTTCACGTATTTCATAATAGGAAATAATAATTTTTAAAGCCTTTGTCGACTTAGTTGGCAAAGGCTTTAATTTTGGAAAAATATTTGCGGATCATGGTGGATTTAATGAAGATTAATGAGCGGTCTGATTGATTTATGATTATTTCGTAGAGGTTATTTTTTAGAGCCAGAAATTAATTCAAACATTTTATCATGGCTTTCCAGTTTATCTTCGATACGGCGGAAATGGCTTCTAAATTCCGAAGCGTTGTTTTTTACTGTTTCTTCTAGAGATTGAATTCGATCTTCAATTCTGTCAAAACGAGAGTTCATGAGGCTGAATTGCTGGTTTACTTGATCAAATTGCTGATCTATTTTGGCAAATTGCTGATCTATTTTGGCAAATTGCTGATCTATTTTGGCAAATTGCTGATTCATCTGGTCCATCATTTGTTTTATTAATTGTTCCATCGTGTTCACCTCCTCATTAACAAATTATAACATAATTAGCCCCCAGCATTCGACAAGTACTAAACTCATTTGGGAAATTAGATTTAAAAATTCTTATCTCTAATGAATTCGACGTAAGAAGCAAATGCTAAATAAAAATTTACCCCTTTATCGCGTTAACCTAATGCCATTTACACCATATTTTTCCCATGCTATACTCTCAATCGGAATTTAATAAGAGAGGTATCATTTCATGAATATACTGAGCAATTTAACAAACACTTATCCAAAAACTAGAATCGCCGCCGACTACCTTTTTGTTCTGGTCGGTGCAGCCATTATTGCGATTACATTCAACGTTTTTCTCTTGCCAAACCAAATTGCCTCGGGCGGGGTCAGCGGCATCAGCACTATTTTAAAATCTGTGCTCGGCCTTGAGCCCGCCTACGTCCAATGGGCTTTCAATATTCCATTGTTTATTGCTGGAGTTATGCTGCTTGGAAAACAATTTGGCGTCAAAACACTAGCCGGAACTGTTTTTCTACCTTTTGTAGTTTTTTTAACAAAAGGTTGGGAACCGTGGACTCATGATGCATTGCTTGGTGCCTTGTTCGGCGGGATTGGCGTTGGTCTTGGTCTTGGGATTGTCTTTAGAGGAAATGCATCGACTGGCGGAACAGACCTTGCCGCACAGATCATTAATAAATACACGGGTTTTACTCTAGGTAGATGTGTCGTTATGATTGACGGCCTCATCGTCCTCACAGCGGCCATCGTTTTTGATATTGAAAAAGCCTTGTATGCCTTAATCGGACTGTATGTAACCAGCAAAACCATTGATTTGGTTCAGGTCGGTTTTGGCCGGTCAAAGATGGCGATGATAATTACAAATAAGCAAGAAGAAGTTCGTGCAGGAATTTTGCATAAAATAGACCGTGGTGTGACAAAACTATCTGCATACGGTGGTTTCACCGAGCATGAACGCCCAGTTTTGATGTGTGTGGTGGATCAAACGGAGTTCACAAAATTGAAACAATTGGTCAAAACCCTTGACCCGTCTGCATTTATCGTGGTTATGGATGCTGCAGAGGTGTTAGGGGAGGGTTTCAAACGCCCATAACATTGGTATAATTAATCAGTGATGGGATTATTTACTTTAGGGGGAGTAACAATGAAGAAAAAGTTGCTAACGTTGTTATTAGGAACATCATTAGTAATGGGACTCGCTGCTTGTGGCGGCGGCGGGGACAAGGACACTGGCGGCGGTGGTAAAGACACTGCAACCGGTGATGAAGCTGCTAAGATCTTTGATCAAAAATGCTCCAGCTGCCATGGGGGAGACCTTAAAGGCGGAGTAGGACCTAACCTAACAAAGGTTGGCTCTAAGTACTCCAAGGATGAAATCCTGAATATCATTCATAATGGCCGCGGCGGAATGCCTGCAGGCGTCATTGCTGGTGATGATGCTGACAAAGTGGCTGAATGGCTATCTGCGAAAAAGTAAAAACTACACAAGAAACGCTCTGTTCCCATACAGGGCGTTTTTAATTTTTATAACCTTTGAAAAAAAAGTTAATCCTAACTACTTTTTCCAGAATCTCCTTCCCCCTAATCCTTGGACATTCAAATTATGTATGTTATCCTAATATGGTCCGTGAAGAAAATTCGACAAAAGAACATGAATCTACTAAAAATATTGTTATATGTAAAAAACATGTCTCTTTTTGTGTTTTTGAAAAGAAACTGTAATATAAATACCACTTTTTTTGACAAATTATGATGTTATAATATTATTATGCAGAAATATGCATATAGTTGTAGATATTTTGGCCGTATTGTCGAAATTTGTAAAACAAACTTAAAACAATAGGTGATTTTATATGATAGAAATGCAGGAAGTATACAAAAAATATCCGAATGGCGTTTCAGCTATCAATGGGATTGACGTCCGGATTAATCAAGGTGAATTTGTTTATGTCGTCGGGCCAAGCGGTGCCGGCAAATCTACATTTATTAAAATGATGTACCGCGAAGAAATTCCAACCTCTGGAACGATTACGATCAATGGAGCGAATCTTGCGAAGTTAAAGATGAGCAAGGTTCCGTTATTCCGCCGTAACCTTGGCGTCGTCTTCCAGGACTTTAAACTACTCCCAAGTCTAACAGTCTATGAAAATGTGGCATTCGCTTTAGAGGTTATTGAGGCACAGCCAAAGGTAATCAAGAAGCGTGTCATGGAAGTTATGGACCTTGTTGGCTTGAAGCATAAAATAAAAATGCTTCCTTCCGAGCTTTCCGGCGGTGAGCAGCAGCGTATTTCGATTGCCCGCTCCATTGTCAACTCACCAAGACTCGTTATTGCCGATGAGCCGACAGGTAACCTTGACCCGGATACATCATGGGAGATCATGAAAATTTTTGAAGAAATTAATAATCGCGGCACAACTGTCGTGATGGCAACCCACAACAAAGAGATAGTCAATACTTTAAAACATCGCGTTATCGCCATTGAAGGCGGAAGAATTGCGCGTGATGAACAAAGGGGTGAATACGGTTATGAAAATTAGAACAATTGGCCGTCACGCCCGGGAAAGCTTAAAAAGTATTAAAAGAAACGGCTGGATGACATTTGCTTCAGTTGGTGCTGTTACCGTTACCCTTATCTTAGTCGGTGTCTTTTTTGTGATAATGATGAATTTAAATAAAGTGGCCGATACGATTGAAGAGGACGTGCAAATCCGCGTTCATATCGATGTTGCTGCCAACAAGCAGGACCAAGACGCCTTGAAGGCGCAGATTCAGGCCATTCCTGAGGTGAAAAGTGTCAAATTTTCTCCTAAGGAACAAGAGTTGAAAGATTTAGTACAAAGCATGGGTGAAGAAGGGAAAGCCTTTAAGCTTTTTGAACAGGATAACCCTTTAAATGACGTGTTTATTGTAAAAACAAAAAACCCAACCGACACGATGAAGGCGGCGAAAAAAGTGGAAAAGCTCCATTATGTTGCCAAGGTCAAATACGGTCAGGACAAGGTTGAAAAACTATTTAAGTTCATTAAAGCCAGCCGAAATGTCGGAGTTGTGTTAATCCTAGGCTTGTTCTTTACGGCGATCTTCCTTATTTCCAATACGATCAAAATTACGATTATTGCGAGAAGAAGAGAAATTAAGATTATGAGGCTGGTAGGAGCGACAAACTCCTTTATTCGCTGGCCGTTCTTCCTTGAAGGGTTATGGCTTGGAATTATCGGTTCGATTTTGCCAATCATCTTAATCGGCATCGCTTATTATCGTGCCTACGATTATATCAGCCCTAAGCTGGTTGGGACATTTATCAAAATCTTGCCGTTTGACCCATTCTTCTACCAAGTTGCCGGTATTCTCCTTTTAATGGGGGCCTTTATCGGAGTTTGGGGCAGTGTCATGTCGGTAAGGAAATTTTTAAAAGTTTAATAAGATCAGGAGGGAACCGTATACTGTTCCTTCCTGATTTTGTGTGTTTTATAGAATCATTTGAAAAATAGGGAAGATTAACCGATGAGAGAGAGAAACGAGGGAGAAATCGGAATGAAGAAGACGATAATTACGCTGACCGCTGCTGCCACCGTCGGACTTGGGACTGTCCTTGGAGGCTTGCCGCTGACAACAGAAGCAGCCTCTATTTCCAGTCTGAAGGGTGAGCAGAATAAAATCCACAGCCAGCGGTCCGAACTTAAATCAGGAATTAACGATGCGAATGCAAAAATTAATGACCTGCAAAATCAAGAAAACAGTGTTCAAAATGAAATCAGCCGTCTTGAAGCTGCCATGAACGACACAACGAGTAAAATCAATCAAAAAACGGCAAAGATTGACGAAACAAAGGCTGAAATCGCCAAGTTTCAGGAAGATATAAAGGTCTTGCAGGAACGGATTGAAAAACGTAATGTCCTTTTGAAGGATCGGGTCCGCAGTTATCAGGTAAATGGAACTGTAATAAATTATCTGGATGTTTTGCTGGGGTCGCAGAGTTTTAGTGACTTTATCGACCGGGCAAGTGCGGTAGCAACATTCATGCAGGCAGACCAGGATATTTTAAAGCAGCACGAGGCTGACAAAGCTGAAGTGGAAGAAAAACAGAAAAAAGTAGAATCGGATCTTGCTAGTTTAGAAACGATGGTCGCTGATTTGAAAAAGATGAACGAGCAATTAAGCGCACAACGTGCTGAAAAAGATAATTTATTGGCTGCAATAGCTGACGAAAAAGCAGAAGCACAGGAATATGTAGTGGACATGCAGGAGCAGGAGCAGATTCTTGCTGCTCAGGAAGCTGCAATTCAAAGGTCAATCAAAGCTCAGCAAGCAGCCGCGGCCGCTGCCGCTGCAGCTGCTGCTGCGGCAGCTAAGCCCTCCGGTAATGGCAGCAATACTGTAGCTGTAGCACCACCGGTTTCTGGAGGCAGCTTCACAAGACCGGCTGCTGGTGTCATTACTTCAGGATACGGCGGAAGGGACGGCAGTTTCCATTACGGCGTTGACATTGCCAAGGCGGGCTCTGTGCCAATCGTTGCCGCTGCCGATGGGGAAGTGTATGTTTCCCATTTCTCAAGCAGTTATGGTAACGTCGTTTACATTTTGCATAATATCAATGGTCAGTATTATACAACCGTTTATGCGCATATGAGCACGAGAATGGTTGGCGAAGGCACTACCGTGACAAAAGGTCAGCAAATCGGACTTATGGGGAACACTGGCGACTCCCACGGCCAGCACTTGCACTTCGAGCTATACAGAGGCAAATGGCAATACCACGCGGCCATCAATCCGGTGGGAATTGTGCCGTTGTAAACATAATAACTTACACAGGCGGGGCGGATGCTCCGCCTGTTTTTTTTCTAATAGGACGTAAAAATTCAACTTTGCCTCGTGAACCATCCTAACGGACTCGCCAAACGGCGAGTTTTCATTTAGCTAATAAGAAAGTATAAATTCAACTACGCCTCTGTCTTCGTCCTATCGGACTCGCCAGTCGGCGAGTTTTCATTTATCCTCTCTGCCACTCATAACTCGTCCATTCCTTACATATATCTTAATAATCGGGCAGGAATTCGAAGCCTTTTTAGAAAATAAATTATTAGGCGTACTATATGAGGAGGACCTTTGAATGAATCGAAAATGGATAGCCTTGATGATGGCAGGGTCGCTGATAACAGGGGCAGGTGGCACATATGCGAGTATGCAGTTTTTAGAGAAAAAGGATGCATCCTCCCAGCTAGAACAGGCGTTGATTCCGCAAAACAAGCCTAAAGCTACTGATGTCCAGACGGCGGCATCCGAAACGGAAGCCAAGGATTTGAAAAAAGTGGAGAAGGCCTATGAACTGATCCTAGACAACTATGTCGAAAAAGTAGACCAAGATAAGCTGGTCGAGGGCGCCATCCAAGGGATGCTTTCGGTATTAAAGGATCCATATTCCGTATATATGGATAAGGATACAGCCCAGCAGTTTACACAAACATTGGAATCCTCCTTCGAAGGAATTGGTGCCGAAGTGGGAATGGTCGACGGCAAAATTGTCATTGTCTCGCCTTTTAAAAATTCACCAGCTGAAAAAGCAGGAATCAAGCCAAATGATCAAATTTTAAAGGTGGACGGGGACTCTGTTGAAGGACTTGACCTGAATAAAGCGACGCTTAAAATTCGCGGCAAAAAGGGGACAACCGTCACTTTGGAGATTGCCAGAAAAGGCCTCAAGGAACCATTGACAGTAAAAGTAAAACGCGATGAAATTCCGCTTGAGACCGTGCATTCTTCCGTCAAAAAGCAGGACGGCAAAAAAGTCGGCTACATCGAAATTACTTCTTTTTCTGATCAAACAGATGAAGATTTTAAAAAGAGCTTAAAAGAGTTAGAAGATGACAAAATTAAAGGACTCGTGCTTGATGTGCGCGGCAACCCGGGAGGACTCCTCGAGAGTGTTGATGAGATTTTAAAAGAGTTTATTCCAAACGACAAACCTTACGTTCAAATTCAGGAGAGAAACGGCGACAAGCGGCGCTTTTTTTCAACGATAACTGTGAAAAAACCGTATCCGGTAGTCGTTCTTACAAACAAAGGCAGTGCTTCAGCATCGGAAATTTTAGCTGGAGCGTTAAAGGAAGCGGCCGGCTACCCGATTGTCGGCGAGAAAACATTCGGCAAGGGCACTGTTCAGCAGGCGATGCCGATGGAGGACGGCAGCAACATCAAGCTGACATTATATAAATGGCTGACTCCGGATGGGAATTGGATTCATAAGAAGGGCATCAAGCCAGATGTGGCCGTGAAGCAGCCGGTTATCTTCTCTACTCATCCGCTTCAGATTGAAAAGCCGCTTGTTAAGGACATGAACAATGAACAGGTGAAGTACGCTCAGGAAATTCTTGACGGATTGGGGCTTGCTCCAGGGCGGACGGATGGATATTTCAGTGAGGAAACTGCAGCAGCCGTGAAAGGCTTCCAGCAAAATCACGACCTTCCTGCAACTGGGAAAATTGACGCGAAAACGGCCTCCAAACTAGAGGAAGCTGCGATGAAAGAAATGAAAAAAGAGAAAAACGACCTGCAGCTGCAAGCGGCGTTGAGGCTGGCGGCGAAATAGGGTATCTTTTTGGAGCAGAGCAGCGGCCCCTTGGATAGAGGGTAGCTGCTTTTTTGTGCTCCCGAATCCGGTTTGGCGGATACCATTCGTATTTTGGCGGATAGCTCTATCAGGTTGGCGGATATTAGAAAAATCCGGCGGATAACTTCACAAAATTGGCGGATATCCAGTCAGATTCGGCGGATAACCGCAATCACACAAAAAACCCGTCCGCTCCAAATTAACTATTTTAAAAGTTTCTATAATCTAGCAATATGTTTTATGGTTTTAATTTGGTAAAATAAAACTTAGAGACTTTTAAATTCCATTACTAGAAACTTTGATAGAGGCAGGTGACAGGATTTGGTACAAATATGGCTTGTGGAACTTCTCAAAGGGACAGGCAAGTTATTTCTTCATCCTGTTTTATACTATCTCGTTTTCCTTGCAGGTATCTTGGGTGTGATGAGGGTAAAACGTGAACGGAAAAATTTCCATGTGCGGGCGGAGGATGCCTATTTTGAACTGCGGCAGCTGTTTCCTCTCGGGCTTATGATTGGCCTAATTCTATCGGTCATTGTAGTCGCCGCGGGAATCGCTGTGCCATTTGCGGCAATCCTGCTGATTTTAGGGACGACCCTTCTGTGGTCACTGACTACCAATGTCCGCTGGATGTCTCCGGCATACACGGTTGGGGCTGCTTTCTTTGCGGTCATCCTGTTTGCACAAAACAATTGGTCGATTCCGTTTTTTTCAAAAGCCTTTAACCAGATTAGTGACAGGATTTATCCGTCCATTGTGGTCATTTTGGGTTTCCTCATAATCGCTGAAGGGATCCTTATTTTTAAAAATGGTACCAAGGGGACTTCGCCAAAGCTGGTCAAGAGCAAACGCGGCCAAAGCATTGGTGCCCATGAGGTGAAGCGTCTCTGGATGCTGCCAATGTTTATGCTGGTACCGGGAAATGCACTAAAGCTGCCATTCGATTGGTGGCCGGTATTTCATTTGGGTGTTACAGAATATTCTCTAATTCTAGTTCCTTTTGCCATCAGCTTTCACCAGCAAATCAAAGGGATGCTTCCAAGTGAAGCCGTTAAAAAGCTTGGCCGTCAAGTCATTACGCTTGGTGTATTGATTACCTTACTTTCAGTAGCTGGCTATTGGTATCCGCTATCCTCGATTGTGACGGTCGGACTTGCTGTCATCGGCCGGGAAGCTTTATCATTATTTGCTTACTTAAAGGATGACAACAAACCAGTTTATTTTTCGAAAAAAAATAACGGCTTGATGATTATTGGCATCATTCCGCAATCGCCGGCAGATAAAATGGCTCTCAAGGTCGGGGAAACCATTGCGAAAGTGAACGGAATGCAAATTCGTGATGAGTCGACATTCTATGAGGCGCTGCAAAAGAACCGCGCCCACTGCAAGCTTGACGTTCTCGATACAAACGGCGAGATCCGCTTCGTCCAGCGTGCCCTGTTCGAAGGTGAACACCATGAACTTGGAATCCTTTTTGTACAGGAACAACGGAAATATGGTAAAAAAACAGGGTAATTGTAAAACTTCAAAGATAAACGGATTTGATTAATCATTTACCGGATTTCGTTCGTAATTTCCGGATTGTAAATTAAATTAGCCGGAATCAAAAAATCCTAAATAGCCGGAATAAAATCACATAAACCGGAATGTAAAATCAAAAAAACCGTAATAGGATCCTAATAATTGGATAGAAATCAAATAAATCCGATTTTGATCACAGGCAAGTAATCCTTAAATAACCACTTAGATTTTTATATCTAAGTGGTTAAATTAATTTTTAAGGACTGATAATAGATTGACAAAAAATCCAAAAGAATTAATAAAATTTCGCGAACCATTCGAGGATGAAAGTTTTGATGGTTATATTGCAAGATTAGCTAAAGAAAATTACTATCAAAAGGTAACTTCTTTATACGAATTAGCAGGATTATTTGAAGGACGCAATATTCAATCTATAAATAAACTTAACCCTAAGCAGTTTAGCTTGAAAAACTTTTCAAAATTCACTGGGGTAAGTGAGCAGGATTTATGGAATCTTACCTACTATAACCAGTTATCAAATAATACGAGCCAATCAATTAATTCAGTTATTTTGAATTTTGTAAGTAAAAGAGCTCTACATAGTAGAAAACAAAAAAAATATTGTCCCGATTGTCTAAAGGAACACCTATATTTTAGAAAAGAGTGGGAATTAGTTATTTATCAAGTTTGCTATAAACATAAATCTATTCTGATAAGTGAATGTCCCGTTTGTAATAGGAAAGTAGATAATAGTAAGGTTCCTTTTGACAAGTGTGTTTGTGGATTTGAATACATAAATAGTGTCTCTCATAGGGTTGATAATGAATATGGGGAATTAGAAAGAGCGATTAAATACAAGTTAGAGGGAACAGTCAATGAATCATTATCAAATAATATTTTATTAAATATTGAATTTCCAATTTTTGTTTATCTTGTAATGAATTTTGCTAGATACATCAATACTGTGTCTTCGGAAGAAGCACATTTTAATACTAACATATTTACGTACAAGGAACTTGCCTTTGCATATAAAGCTTTTAACAATTGGCCAGGAGGATTTCACGAGTATATAAATTCTTACAAAACTTTAATTAAGAAAAAGGATAATACCTTTTTCGGATTGAGGGAATACGGAATATTGGGAAGGAATGTCTTCAATAGTTATGGGAAATTAGGGTTGGAATTTATAGTAAAAGAATTGAAGGAATTTTTATTAAAAAATACTGAGTATATTCCTCTTCATAACAATAACCTCACCCCTTCTGCAAAGTGGATTTCTTTTGAAAAATTTTATAGAGAAATTCTAAAGACAAGTGAATCAATTGCAAGGAGATTGATATCTGAAGGGAAGATTGAATCCAAGGTAGTGAAAAGAAATAATAATGGCAACAATATAACCTTAGTGAATTTGGAAAGTGTTATGAAATATAAGGAAGAATTAAAAAACGAAATACCATATAAAGAGGCTTATGAAAAATTAGACATAACCTATTTAATGTTTAAAAATTTAATTGATGGAGAGATATTTAATGAAAGCAATTACTCCGGAGTCAAGAGTAAAAAATTTATCACAAAAGACAGCTATGATAAATTTTTAGAAGAGATTTGGAATCGAACTAATTTAAAAGATGATATTATTGATTCTCAATATGTTGGTTTAGTTCAGGTGTCAAAATCCCTAGGAAATCATAACATCACTTTTATAGACATTATAAAGGGAATACTAAATAAAAAATTGATTTCCTATAGGGAAAGGGGTGCATCAGAAAGTAGTTTACGGGCCTTATACTTATTGCGAGCGGATGTAGAAAAATTCCTCGATAGCCAAGATTTTTATATAAAGGCTCAGTTGGCAAGAAAGTTAGAGGTAGATCCTAGAACAATTGATGACTGGATTAAAGAGGGTTTATTACTGTGTTACAAAGATGGAAAGTTAGTGAAAATTTTTAAAAATGATTTCGCGGAGTTTAAGGAAAATTATATTACCTTGAAAGAAATTAGTTTAATAACAGGAGATGATAACAGAACTTTAGTGCATTTATTGGAAAATAATAATATATTTCCACTGTGCCGAAACACTAATTTAGAAGTAAATTTGGGTTACTTATATAATCGAAAAGAAATAGAATTGTTCTTAACCACTTATAAAATGCCGGAATTTAAACTTGAGGAAAAAGAAGTACTTCGAATACCAGAAATTGGTTTAGTTCTTAAAATAAATAAAGGTGATTTATATAAAATAATTAAAAATGGATTTTTAAAAGGATCTAAATTTAAAAGAGAATATTATATCCCTAAGAACGAAGTTGAGGAATTTAAAAGAAAATATATTGCATTTAATGAAATAGAATTACTGTTAGATATGAATACCATAAGAGCAAAAAAATATTTAATTGATAAAGGTATCCGACCCGTAACCGGTCCGAAAATAAATAACATCACAAAAACATTATACCTTAGAGAAGAGATATTAATCTTAGTAAAAAATAAGTAAGTGCAATAAAAATTGCTACAAACTCTTTAAGGGATGTAAATTCGGGAAAACCTTTATAAAGAATGTAGCAGCAAATACAACGGAGTTCTTTTATCTTATCAATCCAGCAGTAATGTTCATTAGAAAAAGTAAAAATAAAAGTAAAACGATTGTTAAAGAGAATCCGGAGGAAAAAATATGACGGAATATTGGGGATAAGGAAGAGAAAAGATTCAAATGTCCTTTTTCGAGGTACCGATGCCCCTCGTACTAAACGTTTTTATTACCTTGTTGGTCTGAATAGCCTTGAAGATTTCTCTCAATCATATTGTGGATATTATAAAATAGAAGAATCACCCTACATAATTAGGGTGATTCTTCTCGCTAATTTAATTAGCCTGACCAGTACCATTATTCCCAAATAAATTAAGTGTAATACATTTTACATATAATAAAATCACCGGAACTTGAGTGACAAATATGACGATGAGCTAACTAAGAACACATTAGTTCTTAGTTTGTTAATAATTTTTCCATTAACAACTGTTGGCTGTACTAAGGTTACGAATGATATTGATGAAACAGTAAATAACAATCAGGACAAAAGAAATCGATCACAAAATTGGAATGAAAGTTCTTTGTTTAAAGCTGGTAATTATACTTTGATTGGTGAAAAAGGACGTTTAGGTTTTATTTATGATGATAGTGAGGTAAGGTACTAAGATTTTATCCAAATAAAACCCAAAAATATATGTGGCATTTTTGGGGAGAAGATAAAGAGTTTGAAGGAAAACTAAAAGTTGTCGCCACACACGAAAATGATAGTGAACAAATAACTGTGTTAGAAGGTGTAGATATAAGTGGTCCAAATAATGGAGCAGACCGACACACGCCATCCAATATGTCACTACCTAAGAGCGGAATGTGGAAGTTAGTTGCTTATATTGGAGATACACTATTTGGAACTGTATTTATTAAGGTTCATAAGAAATAAACGGCTTCTTGAGCTAAAGTGGGATTTCCTTGAATTTTGGCTGCCATAAAAATGCAGCCTTTTTGTTATTGTACTAACTAGGCAGGTTAGCAGAATATAAAACAAAATATTTTAGTCTTAAAGCGATTCTAGATTGAAGAATCGCTTTTTATGCTTGAAAATATTTTTATAGACATACTGTATACATTTTAGTTCTTCTAACGTTATATAAACGGAAGGAGGAAAACACTTGAAGAGTCGGGTTTCAAATGACCAGCTAATTAAAGTTATGAACGAACTATATTTCTATTTAAAAAAGCAAGGTTCGGATTCGGAAACAGCTAAGGATATTGTTCAAGATGCAGTTTACAAGTCAATGGTACATATTGAGTCAATTGATACCGACAAATACAGAGCTTGGCTTTTCAAAGTAGCTATAAATTTGTATTACGATTATTGTCGTAAAAATAACAAGTCTCCGTCCCATCAATTAAATGAAAATCTTACTTCAAATTCTAAGTTGATTGAGGAATTAATAATTGAAAAAGAAGATGAACGTCAAGTAAGAGAGACATTGGAACAACTGCCAATTAAATTTAAACAGCTACTCCTTCTTAAATATGAATTAGAATGGTCGTATCAACAGATTGCTCAATATTTAGAAATGAAGCCAGATGGAGTGAAAACGTATTTAGCTCGTGCAAGAGCAAAATTCAAGGAGCTATATAGGAGGAAAGAAAATGAACGACAAAAATAATGCACAATTTGAATCAGTTTTTGATGATAAATCATTAGGTAAAACATTGAAAAAAGCAAAACGAGTTACCCTTTTAAGAACAATTCTCATATCTGCTTTTGTTTGTCTTGTAATTGTCTTTGGTATTTATAAAGTTAATATATGGTGGGTAAGTAAAATAGGTGGTGAAACAGCCACTAACCTAATTAAACAAGATGCAGTTATGAAAGCCCCTAACACAATAGTAAATACAGAGACTATAGACTACGGATTTTTAAAGGGAACTATTAAACGAGAAGTATTTAAAGTTGTTGAAGACAAGATTATACCTTGGGAAACACAAGAGGCACATTTTGGATTAAGGGGTTTTAAATCTATGTCTTTTTCATCCTATAGCACAATAATTGATGAGGTTAATCATATACATATTCCTAATGGAGAGAAGGAAATATTATTTTATGTACCTCAATACAGATATAAAACCTATGCAAATGATTTAGCCAAACTAAAAGATTATCCAAATGATAAGTATATTGAATTAGGAATTTCGTTTAATAAAGGTTACTCATTAAATGAAGTTAAGAGAATGCTTCCTAAATCAGTCCATCAAATGTGGTATTGGGTCAATGACTATTCAAATAATGCTGATGAACGGAATGAACCTGAATCTGGAAATTGGTTATACGGAATTTATGACCCAACTTCAAAGGTGGCACAAGCAATGAGTTCTCCAAAAATAAAAAGTGAATCAGACTTTTTAGAGCGTTTAAAAAGGTATGATAAGAGTAAGAGCTATTATGAGTTAATTAAAAACCATCAAAAAGATGGTTTTATTATCGGTGTAGTTGTTACAGGAACAAAAGATACTTTACTTGAACTAACAGACCAACCTTATATAAAAGCATCTAGTATAGGGGCTGTTGTTGATAAGTATTAGAAGCATATTCATAGAATAAAGGGTTTAAACCGAATCTCAAACGAGGGCTTTGGTACTTCTCTGAGGGGTTGCTTAGGCAACACTCTTTTTTTATCGATGATTGTGAAATATTACACCTAAACAAACGGGTAGCTTTTGTTCAATATCCCTGATTTTTAAATAAGCAGAAAATATGCAACTTTTTATTCGTATCTTGCATATTCTCTGCTTTTTACATTCAAAAAACATACTGCCATAAAAGCCTTTTTTAAATTGCTAAATACAACTTTGAGGAAAAAAGGAAATAGTTTTTGACATTCAAGTTAGATTATTGTTCCTAAATAAAGGAATTATTGGGATTCTTGTCGAATCATAACAAGTGGAAAAAAGAAATAATGAGGGATAAAGAATGAAACTTAAATGGGCACATTTATCGGATATCCATTATTTATATAGTAGTTATGAAACAAATGTAATGAGAGATCAATTAATAAAGTACCTCAATGAAAAGAAAAATGATATTGATATATTGTTTATAACAGGAGATATAGCCCACCAAGGAAGTAGTTATGGGGAAGAGGTTGAGTCGTTTCTAGATTCCGTTGTAACAACTATGGAAATTAATAAAAAAAACATATTTATCATTCCAGGTAATCACGATATTAGAAGAAGTTCAATGAATGACAGATTGACTAATCAGATTTTGAGTGCCACAAATGCAAAAGATGAAGTTAACGGCCTGGACGTTGATACTTATCAATCTTTACTTTCGGGTCAGGAGCCTTTTTTTAACTTTTATAAAAAATATATGGGTGAAGATTACCCAAAGGATGCTTTACATTTTGTAAAAAAACGTGAGGGGTTTAATGTTGTTCATATAAATACTTGCTTGATTGCGGGAACTTCGGGGGTAGAAGGGAAGATTCTCGTTGGGTTAAATAAATTGTACGAAGCATTAAAACAACTCTCCAATGACAATTCTATAAATTTTGCAATCGGTCATCATACCATTAATTGTATTCATAAAGACGAAAAAGATAGCTTGCTTAATAGATTTTCTGATAGCAAAATTGATTTATATTTAAATGGTCACGTTCATAAAGCAGCATATCACAATGAGAATGATAATTATAATAATACCTATATGTTTACTTCTGGTTCAATGTTTGTTGATGATTATGCGGATCCAATTTTCATTACTGGAACAATCGATACCGACGCAGCAAGCGGAGAAGTTATTTACCATAGCTGGAATAAGCGTGGTGAATACTGGCATCAGAATAACTCCGTAGGAAGATTAGTTGTTGATGGAAGCTATAAATTTGATATTCATCGATTAAAAAAAAAGACTGAAATAATAATTGAAGATTCTCCACTAGCCATTGATGAAGACGAGTTCAGAATGTTTTTGATTGAATTTCATACAATTGTTAATAAAGAAACAGGCATCAACGAAGAGTTTATTCCAAAAGATATTACCGAAAAGTTTGTTAATATGCTTTGCTCTCCTACATTGGAACGTCAATTTGACAGATGTTCAGTATACTTTCCAATAATCAATAAAATTTTAGGTACAACTTCCTTTTTTAGTTTTGATAAACGCTTTATTATTCCTGATGTGATTGTATCTGAGTATCTAAACGTGCTTTATAGTTACGAAAATGGAGATTTAATTCTCCATCATATGATTAATAATCTATTTATTAAATACAGGGGCCAGGTCAATTACTCGGAAGAAAGGCTGAAATCGTATATTCGAATATTAATTTTTTGGAGTATATATGAATGTGATATTTTTAATGAAGATAAAAGGCAAAGGACTGTTATTAATCGATGAATTTTTTTCTTTTATCAAAGCATCAGACAATAGAGGAGAATGTATTAGTCACTTCCAAGATATTATATGAGCTTCTAAACAAGAAAAAGCACGTAGATCAGTTGTTTCTTGAATTTGCACAAAAACAAAACCTAGTCCTGAATTTAAATATTGAGCGAGTACTGTACCTTTCATTAACATTTTTATATTCGCTCGATGTAATTTCTATACAAAACAATTTAGTTATGAGGAAGAAGAAAAATGATTCTTAAAAGGTTGCTTATTTATAGCTATCAATCAAAAGAGATTTTAAAGGAATATATATTTAATCAATGTGGTCTAAATGTTATTTTAGGTGAAAAAAAGGAAGTAGGTAAAGAGGCTAATGGTGTTGGTAAGTCCACAATGGTTGAAGCAATGAACTTTTTGTTAGGGGGGGCTTGCCCTGATGATTTTATTGGTAAACCCAGTCTAACAGAAAAAGATATTTTATTAGTTCTTGAAGTATTTTCTGATAATCAAAATATTTTCCTTGGCAGGCTTATTAATCAACCCGAAAAAGGATACTATTTGAATGCAGCAACCGTCTCGTATGATTTGAGAGATTGGATAGATAAGGAAGATGGTGATTTTAAAAAATACATAAATGATGTATTACTCGGATTAACCTCTGATGAGCCATCTTTTTCAGCTCTTCGCGAGTACATTATTAGAGATGAAAAGGAGGGCTTTACTAATATTGGGCTTCCGAACAGGAATGCAATGAATGAAGCTATGTATTTGGCTTTCTTATTCAATTTACCTTATGATTTCGAAAAAGAAATTGCAAAATATAAAAAGCAACAGAAAGAATATAATCAAAAGTTAAGTATCATAAAGTCCTTAAAAAATGAAATTAGTGATTTAAAGTTACGAGAGAAGAAATTGAACAAGGAAATAAAAGAATTAGATGATATTATTAAACAAATAAAAATTTCAAAGAAATTTGAAAAGGATGCAGAAGAATATCAGATCTATAAGGCTCAATACAATGAGTTACGGAATTCAATATTTGAATTAAAGCACGTAAAAAACCAATACCAAAACAATATTAATGACCTTGAAGCTAAATTAAAGGAAATTAAGCAAATAAATGATATTCAACCTTTTTATGAGCAGTTAATTGGTTTCTTTCCTGATAAGGTTAAAAAGAATCAAGAGGATATCTTTCAATTTTATTACTTTATGGTTGATAGTAGGGGAAAGTATTTTAATCATAAAATTAATGAAATTGATTATGAAATCAAACAAAAGCAGAAGAAACTTGATGAATTAACTATAAAACTTCAAAACTACACCCAATCATTAAAAAACACAGATCTTATTACAGATTTAACAAAGGTAACAAATGATAAAAGTTTAAAATTTGAAGAGTTAGCCCAGATTAGAGTAAAAATCAATATGTACCAGGAAAAAACAAATGTGACGGCTGATATTAACAGAGTTAAGCAGGAAATTTTAAAGCAAATCGACATAAAGCTTGATATATTCAAGACCTATGAGAATTCCGTAACAGAACTTAAAGATTTATTTAACAGTCTAGTGTTAGAGGTTTATGACGAAAATGGTATTCTAGACATTGAATTAAACAACAATACGGGAATAAATGATACAACAGGCCGAATCAAAATAAATTGTAGAATTGATGATGAAAAATCTCACGGAAGATTACATATGAAAATTAATATGTTTGATTTGACTTGGTTTATTGATGGGCTTAACAAGAGAGAAAACATTACCTTTTTAATCCACGATGGCTCATACTCAAAGCCGGATAGATTTGCAAAATATCGTCTTATAAAATACGTTGATAAAGTGCTAAAAGAAATGTCTAAGGGGCAGTACTTCATCACAGTTAACGTTGACGAGTTGGAGGATGCTGCAATTACTGAACTCTACAAAAATGAATGTGTAATAGCGAAATTAATGCGATCAGAGGATAATAAGGAAAGATTCTTTGGTTTTCGATATACATCATAGTGTATCAATTGTAAATACCATAATTAAAACAGAATCACAAAAGTTTTTTAGCTACCATTATGGTGGCTTTTTTATCTTTCTAGAACCTTAACGTTGTAAATGCAAGCTCTTGAAATTATCCTATTGGTAAACACGTTGGCTACAAGTGGTAAATCCCGTGGCATTCGCTGGTAAAAAAGATGGCTGATGTGGTACATTCTTATGGCTATAATCAAGAAGCTGGGCTATTTTATTTATTGAAAACAAAAAGCACCGCAAATACAGTGCAAATTGATATGGATTTTACTTTACATTTTTAGCTGTAAATTCACTGAAAGGAAACGGAACCTGTTAAATGCTATTGGAGAGTTTTCTTTTTTAGGATTTCCGGATTAATTTACTAAACTACCTGTTAGTCAGTAATTTGATATAAAATCTTACAAAGGTAAATTAAATTTATTATAAGGCAAATCCACGTTTGAACAGCTTATTTATTGCCTGTTTTATATTTTCCCTAGATATCCCAATATCATTTAAAACCATTGCATAATAAAGCCATTCCAAAACAATCAAATCAAGAATTACTACTGGATTAAGTTCCTGATCTATATTACCGTGTGCAATATTATTCCTTTGAGTTTGAATTCGTTCTGATATATCCGAGTAGTTTACATCTTGTATATTATTTAAATTATACAAGGATTTAATAAATATCTCTAAAACATCTTTAAACTGATTTAATGTCCAATATATTTTATCAGATAATGTCATATTGCTTCTCAATATTAATTTTTTGATACTTTTAAAGTATTTTTTATTTTTACCCGTATATTGCTCTATTTTTTTATCTAAAAAGGTTAAAATTTCTTTTTCTTGTTCGCTATATTTTTCTTCATTCTCAGTATTCTGTTCATTATACGTAGAACGAAACTGCCATTCAAACCCAGCAGTAATCATTATAAAACGAGAAGGTGTAATTCTATGCCACTCTCTCGAATCTTCCGGTATATGTGATAAATATATAGAATTTTGAATTATTTTTTCAAATAATTTACCCAATTTATCCTCTAATAAAGGTAAGGTAATTAATTGTTCCTGAACGATTTTCTCGGTATCAGTATATAGACAATTAATATCATTAATAAAAAGCAAACCTATTTTTTTATAGTATCCAGATACGATATCCTTTTTCTTTAATGTAATTTTGTTAATTGTTGTATTTTTTCTATATGATATAAAATTAAGTAATTTTTTTGTTATTAATACTAAGTGTTCTGCCTTACTTATCTCATTTGTTTCTTGAAAATTAAGGCTCATATCCGTTTTTATTCTGATTGGCAAAGTTGATATACGTGAAAAAGTTCGTGCAATATTAAAGGTACCATTAACTACCTGGTCTTCAAAATCAAAATAAAACTCTTTTTCGGTTTTCTCAAAAGGTTCAAGTTTTACTTCTGATTCTCCAGTATTTGTATTCATTTTAAATGAATATGAATTACCAACATTATGAAACCAATTAAATTCATCAGCATTGACTTGTATACTATCAAAAGAAGTTTCTCCGCTCTCCAAAATTACATAGGATATTATTTTAGCTGTATGTGTTTTGGGACCAGTTTGATCTAAACTCCTTAAATTAAATAAAATATCTTTTCCACTTTCAAAGTCTTTTCCTTTAAGGGAATGGGGGACAAATTCTCTAGGCTGTTTGTCAAAAATAAAACTTAAATCATCTATATAAACATTATCACGATTTTCAATTTCTTCAATTTCAAGAATAAAATCTTTTAATTTAAATAAACATTTTTTATTTTCAATATCTAATAATCCTGTTATCAATAGGTTTCGCCTCTTCTCACTGATATAAGCAAATAATTCTATATATTTCATTAAATTGAAATTAATTTACCATTATTTTAACATAACCTTGATAACTAGAAAAAATGACGTATGCATAATCCATAGATCATTCTTTTAATAAACACCTTTACCTGAAGGAATAACGATAGTTTTAACAAATGCACAGTTGAACTAACGCGGTACCAGAGTTAATCAATGAGGGGCTGCGGCTTGCTCTTTTTTTCTTACTTAAGCTAACGGGTAGCAATTTAGTTTAATAAGTAGAATTAGTTAAAAAATGGCTCAGTATAATAACTGAGCTATTTTTATATTTTACATAAAAAGGTAAAAAATAGGTTGAATTTACTTACATCTTGCATTGTTGTTAAAGTACAAATGCGGCTAAAGACACAAATTCATTAAGGATAAATTTGTATTTGTTGTTATAATATTACCAGAGGCTCCTTTACAATAAGAAATGAATTTTTAAATTCTTTTAAAAATTATTCGAGTAAAAAAGCTAAAGCAAAGAAAATTCTAGTTTAGATGATCGCTGAGTATTCAATTAATTAAGAGTCGCGAAATTAGCGGCCTTTTTTAATACTTCTACTTATTATATTTATTTTACGAAAGGATTAGGCGTATGAAAGAGGTTGTAAAGGAACTGATATCAAAACAAAAAAACACTAGGGTAGACATTTATAAACTAGAAAAACAAGTGAAGGAACGGCTGCAAAATAATGTCTCTGGCTTGTTTTACCAAGAATTTGCCGATAGTGTAGTAGAGTTAGAAAATGAAAAAATCATAGAAAGAATGAAAACAGGCAAACCTTATTCCAGAGACATCCGAATAAACAATAAATATCGAAAAGCAAAAGAAAACATAAATAACGAAAATGAACTAAAAAATGAACTATTAACGAGCTATCATTTCAAAATGAAAATGAGTGGATATGGTAAAAACCTCGAACAATATAAAAAGGATAAACCGATATTGGAATGGATTAGTCAATTCCTGTTCCATAAATCGGAGAAGGAATGCTATATCAGTGTCAATGAACGGTCATTTGAATTATTTGATGATGAAAAATACCTAAGTTCAGAACCGGGAAGGAAACTCATTTCCAATATAGACGTGACATTTGAGGATTTATGCTGTTTTGAAACCTTTGAACCGTTTTTTCATTTTGGATTAGCCACACATCCAAATCAAAATGTGCTGATCATTGAAAATAAAGACACCTTCTTCAGTTTAAAAAAATTATATTTAGAAGGGATCCAATGTTGGGATGGGATTCCGTTTGAAATGCTGGTGTATGGAGAGGGAAATAAAATCACCAAATCGTTCGAGTATTTAGATGAGCTGAAGGTCCCATTTGAAACGACTATCTATTATTTTGGTGATTTTGACCCAGAAGGGATCGCAATTTTCCATCGACTTCAAAAAGTGAGCAAAAGAAAAATCGAGTTATGGAAACCCGTTTATATCGAAATGTGGAATCGAAGAAAGGGAACTGTTATAAAGGAGGACAAGAAACAAAGATGGAGTGAGGTAGCCATTCAATCCTTTTTATCCCACTTTGACGAACCACTGAAAAATGCAATGGAACACTATTTAATAGAACGTCGATATATTCCGCAGGAAGCGTTAAATATCGAAGTCTTAAGGAGCTTGTCTGATGGAATTAAAGAAACTATATGAAGGAATATCGGAACGATATAAAAATCTGGTCCTGTTTATGCCAATCTATCAATTAAAACAAGCAACCAAATATGACTACGACTTAATGGAAATCGGGTTCAGTATTTTACTGTTTATTATTGATAAGATGCTAACCGATAAAGGCTATGTAACGAATGACCAGTTGAATCAATTTTTATCGCAGCTGATGAAAGAAATTTATCACAAAGAATTGACCTATGACGAGATCGATGAATTGCGAGCGTATATTGTGGATGAAAAACTTCGAAATAGTGGGAAGGAATTTTCATTCGAATATACGGACTATGGCAAGGATGCGAAAAATAGAATCCAGTTTTCTCTGATTGAAACACATAATTTTAAATACAGCGATCATCTCAACAACAAGGTAAAGTTAAAGCTGACAGAACGAGGAATTGAATTGCTATTCAAAACCAAGGAAATGTTCTCAGAGCTTCAAATCAGCATTACGATGCTTTACTTTAAACAGCAATTGGAAAAATCCCTATATGGACCTGCGTTAAATACGGTTAAGGACCTAATGTTCCAAATCGAAACCCAAATCCGGGCGATTGAAGAATACGAAGAAAAAGTCAGAAGAAATACCTTATCCGTTTTTAACCGAAAAGAAATTGAGGAACGGTATGAAAAATCCTATAAACAAACATTGGAAGAAAAAGAACAGTTAAAAAGTTTACGAGAATACGTGAGCAATGTCATCTCCAATTATATGAACGGGAACTTAAGCACGAAAGAAAGAAAAAAATATGAAACTATCCTGACCATTGAACTGTATTTGAATCGTTCGATGACCAAACACGAAACATTATATGTGAAAAAATACGATCTATTAAATACTCTAACTGGATCGATTAAATTGCTGATTGAAAATGCCTTTTCAAGGAACTTTCACTTTGAGCAAGAGATTCTGCAAGTATGGGTGGAGAAGACGGTAACAGAAGAAAAAATACACAAAATTTTCAAGCCTTTAATGCCGATTAAGCAGACGAAGTATTACCATCCTTTTCTCTCTTTCAGCTCGCAATTGATTAAAAAAACAAAAGAAAAAATTGAAGAAGAAATTGATGAAATTGATGAAGAAGCGAAAGAAAAGCAGCTAAAAGAGGAAGAAAAGCAAAAAGAATGGGTGTTCCAAGCCGAGTTAAAAATCCTGAGAGTTATATTGGAGCCGCTTTTGGAAAAGGAAAGCTATTTTATTTCAGAAGTCTTAAAAGACATTCAAAAAAAGGACTTTGGATTATACCAGGATATTACTTCTATCTATTTACAACATTTTTTAAACATTAGCATAGAAATGCATAGTTGGAACTATAAAGATTTCGAAGGAGAAGAAGATGTAAACCGTCTGGCCTACCATAAAAAAGGGACAAAGTTGTTGGCCTATCTCACGAACGAATTAAATGAATTGGAAGACATTAAAGGGTTTGAAATGTACGCTACGGAAAAAGAAATGGAATTTGCGGATGGAATAAAAATAACGGACTATTTCATTAGAAGGAAGGTAATGGAAAGTGTTGTATGAGGAAGAAATGGTCAAAAAAGCTTTTTTGCTTTACCAGGAGGTAATGACAAAGGGGGAATTAAAACGAAAAGACAATCCAGAAATTTATGGGTATTATTTCGATTTGGAAATTCGGGATATCTTGGAAAGAATCTTTTTAACCTCTTCGGAGTCGAAAATCTTTTATGTGGAAGATACGTTATATTTTGTGCCGGATCTTGAAAATGAAGCCTTTTCCTATTCTAATGAAGAACTCAGAATGATTATGGGGTTGAATAACAATCGGGAGTTGTATTTAGCTCAATTTATTTGGATGAATCTGATTAGTGAATTTTATGGGGATCAGTTTCAGCAAACGAATAGAACCCTTAGTTTCGTTAAAGTGGACGAAATGATTAAAAAGGTTAAAGAATATATGGACAAGTTTGAAGAAAAAACGGAAGAAGAACTTTTTGTTTTATCAAACGAATATCAACTGGATCTCGCTGGTTTGATAGATGCTTGGAGCAGCTTAGAAGAGCTAACCCAAAAAGATAAAAATGTGAAACGTTATAAAAACAAGCGATATAGCTTCTTTTTGAGAGTATTGGGATTTTGGGAAAAAGAAGGGTTGTTGCAAATTAAGGAAGACCAAGAAATTACCCTCACGAAGAAAATAGAGAGCATTGTTGGTGCCTACTATCATAATGAGGAACGAATCAATAAAATCAAAGAATTGCTGGATTTAACAATGGTAAAGGAGATGACCGTTTAATGCCAATAGTAAATCGAATCCGAGTGAGCAACCTGAAATTAGATAAAGGGGACAAAGCGTTTGGTGATAAAATTTTTAGGCTTTACGGTAATAACTCACTTTTTATTTTAGAAAACGGCGGAGGAAAAAGCAGTCTCATTCAATTAATTTTGCAAGTCGTTCTTCCGAATTACGGTATAGACGGGAAAAAACTGAAGGATAATGTGAGAAAAGGGAGCACTGTCCACATTGCTGTCGAGTGGATTCCAGATGATGAGAACTATGGAAAATTTATCACCGGTTTTTCCTTCCATAACTATGGAGGAAAGATGGATGGGAATCCCGGCAAAAAAACGTACGAATATATTAATTACTTGATTGATACCGATTTTGAAGGTGCTCCAAAACTAGAAGAATTAAAATTTGTTAAAGATGGTAAAGTGGTAGGAACAGACGAATTCAAAAGAGATTTAAAAAAAAGTAAAGGGGTACACGTTCGAGATACTAATTCGGAATACCAGGGGATTATCAGGCAGTACGGCTTAGTGGAATCGGAGTGGAAGAGCATTGCAAAAGTTAATATGGAAGAAGGCGGGGTAAAGGAATTTTTTGAAAAAGCGGAAACCACAACCAGTCTAATCGAAAAGTTGTTTATCCCCTCCTTATTGGAAAGTTTGTTTGAAAATGATGGAGAGAGAAAGGCAATTCTCGTCGCATTCAAAAGATATAAAGATAGTTTACTAGAGTTGCCTAAATTAGAAAAAGACCTGAATGATTTTAAAGTCGTCACGAATCACAGTGATGTGGTCATTGATGCTTGTAAAGAATACAACCAAGTGCTTCATATGCTTAAGGACAGTAAAAGAGGACTGACCCAGCTTTATAAAACTGTACAACAGAGTTCGGAGTCGAATGTCAAGTGGTTAACCATTGCTCATAAGGAATTAGTGGAAATGGAGCGGACCGAAAAAGACCTTAAGTGGAAGCTGGCATCCTATGAAATTTATCTTACCAAAGAGGATATGAAAAAACTCAATAGTGAATTAGGGGGTTGGGATTGTCAAATTGACACCGAAAAAAAAGCAGAGACATACTCGGACCGAAAAGTAAAAGAACAAACCGCTGCCAAATTATATGAGGAATATCGAAAGCATAAAGCAAACGTAAATAAGGCCGAATCCAGTCTGAGAGTTATGTCATTAAAAAATAATCAAAAATCGGAACAGCTACAAGTAAGCAGGAAAACGGTTTCAGAAAATTACCGGTATTTGTTTAACCAGAATGCCAAGGAACAAGAAGTTTTACATCAAGAGAGAAAAGAACAAATTCGAATTGGAAAAGAAGCAAAACAGACATTCAGCCAGTCGAGCGATGAAAGAAATCAACTCGTTAAAGAAAAAATACAAAACGAATTACTCCTCTCACAACACGAAGAGGATGAAATTAAACTAAAACAAGCTTTGTTAAGTGTATGGCAAACGGATATCCCCAAAACGGAAAATCATTTAATCGATTTGATAAAAGAGAAAAAAATTGAAGAAAAAAATCTGGAAGAAACCTTAACCCGAGTGGACAACGAAATTAAAGAAAATGAAAAAAGAATAACCAATTGTGATAATGACATAAAAAAAGTGGAACATTCTTTAGAAAAAACTAAAAAAGACTTTGAAAACTTCGCCTCTATGGAAGCGGAATTGAAAAATAAAATTTCAGCCCATTTGTCGATATTCATCCAGGAAAATTTATTTGAAGACCGTGACCGGATAGTAAACAACTTGGTAAGTCGAAAAAGAAATTTGGAAAACGAGATCATTAAATGTTCGATTGAAATGGGACATTTGGATCAAATCAAAAATAGCATTGAACAAAGAGGGTATCACGTCAACAGTGAATTGGAAGCCGTAAAAGACTTCTTAATCAAAAAGGGAATTGTTGTGGTGTTAGGGATCGATTTGCTGACTAAATTGGCTATGAGCAATGAACAAAAAAAGGAATTGGTCAAAAAGAATCCTCTTCTAACTTTTGCGATTGCCATTGAACAAAAACAATTATCCTCCATCCAAAAAGCGTTAGAGGGTTATAAGAAAGAATTATCCATCCCCATCTTGTTTATTGAACGGGCTGAATTGGAAAATCAGGATAAAAAAGAAATGATCTTTTCGCTGGAAAACCATCTTCACATTTTTCATCGATTCCATATTCGATTCAATCCAAATGATTGGGAACAATATACCACCGAGTTAGAAGAGGAAATCTCAAGGTTAAATAAAACGAAAGAAGCTTTGTTTACCAAAACCAATGAGCTTCAGCAATTACACAACAAATTAAATGATTTTTGGAACCAATATTCTTCTGTTTCCCGCCAGATGTATGGCAATCAATTAAAGGAATGGGATAAACAATTAACGGAAATGAAAGAAGAACTTTCTCGTTTGAATAGTCAATTACAGGAAAAAGAAGCGGAAAAAGAAAAGGCTAAAAATGACTTAAAGAATGTTAGCGGTTTGATAGTAAAATTGGATAAAAAAAGAACCCTCATCCATCAATTTAATGAGCGATATTGGAACATTGGCAAAGCAAAAGAACGATTGGCAGAAGTTTCGACCAGGATAGAGTTATTGGATAGTAAAATACAGAATGCAACCAACGTATTGGAAAAATGCCAAATAGAAAAGGAAAAAATTGAAGGCTTGCTACATACTTTTGATTTAGCACAAAAAAACTTGGAACGGGATAAAACGGAATACCAATATATCCAAACCAAAGAAGAAAATTTGACTACCTTCGAAGAATATGAAAAGAACAAATCAGAATACAACGCCTTACGGAAACAAATGTCCGGAGAAGAAGAAAGAATGGAAGAATTAAGAGAAAATATCGAGAACTACAATTCTTTGACTCAAAAGGTGAAAGAACAAATCCAAAAGGTTGGATTTACTACCGAATCCATTCCGCGTATGGGGATTGTATATGACCCATCGTTGTTGGAACAATTTGAAGCAGATTTACAAGAAGTACAGGAACGATTGATCAAGCTTACCCAAAGTAGAGCAGACACACAAAAGAAGTATGACACAAAAGAGACGGAAGTAAAAGTGCTGGTGAAAAAGCTAAAAGAGGGTGATGAACAAATTGAGCCCTATGAATATGGCAGCAGTTACGAAAGTGAATTTGCCCTATTCTCGGAAGAGCTCAAACAAACCATAAGAAAGAAAGAAGAGAAAAAACAAAAATTAAATCTCACCACAGACTTAGAAAATGAGAACCAAGTTGCAATAGAAGAATTAAACGCGTCAAAAGAGCTGATGTTGGATATCTCTAATTTCCCAGCGTTTGAGGAGAATGATTGGCGAAAGGATAAACCCATCAAATTGGTGAGGAATTACAAAAAAGAAATCTTAAACAGGCAAGAACAGCTTCAAGATAAACAGATTAGGGCAAAAAAATCCATTGAGTTATTAATGGAAGAAGTGGCGAAAACCAATAACCATACCATCGTTTCAATGACCAGGGATTTAACAAGAGTTTTAGAGAGTACGAAGGATGATTATGAGAAAATCATCTCGACATTTGTTCTCTTGCTGGATGAAATCAAACATTTTGAAGAAACGATTGAAATCAGCAAAAAGCAAACCGAAACGGGACGGGACCTGTTAATCGATCTTATGTATGAACGGGCCGAATTACTGCATCGAAACATCTTAGAAATTCAAAAAAGCACCCAAGTAG
This sequence comes from Neobacillus sp. PVCKKU3, assembly GCF_058323225.1. NCBI lineage: Bacteria > Bacillati > Bacillota > Bacilli > Caryophanales > Bacillaceae > Neobacillus > Neobacillus sp. PVCKKU3. The sequence goes on along the minus strand of NZ_JBLVQN010000007.1, from coordinate 101,286 downwards.
AAAGTGGAGGTGAAGTACTCCCCTATTTTAGGTTCAATTGGCCGAAAAAAGAAGATGAAGATATTAAAAGACAATTACGGGATTTTGTAGATGGGATTTTAATGTACTTAACTTCCCTTCAAGACCAGGGTGTTTCGAACGACGAAATGGAAAAAGAGTTTGAAAAGAGAGCGGATATGATTAACATTTTGAATTGTTATGCGGATATTTCCAGATGTAAAATCGAAGCATTAAAACCCCGAAACGAATTGTTAGCCGCGAAGAAGGAATGGGAATTGTGGGACCAGACCAAATCTTGGAGCAACGGGGAATTACACGCAACCAGAATGTCAATGTTTATCGGTTTTAACAGCCACTTACGTAAAAAAAGGTACTCAAGAGAAAACGCCTGGAAATTTTTATTGGTGGATAATCCGTTTGGAGAAGCGAGCTCCGATCACGTAGTCAAGCCGATGATTGATTTGGCCAACAGATCGCATACCCAATTATTCTGTTTCACAGGCATCAATGACAAAAGCATCCAAGAAGAATTCGAGACAGTCATTCATAATAAATATATTTTACAAAGAGATATTCTGTTTCTGGATAGTAAAACAGAATACAAGAATGAGGAAGATCAAGAAGCGGCACTACTAGAAGTTGTCTTTTATGCGAAATAATAATATTTTTAATTAATCGGCCATAGTCACTATGAATATGGTCTTTTTCAATATTTATTGCATTTAATCACCTGCTTAGTATTATTACCTATATATTCCCCATAATGTAATAACACCATTCTTTTTTCCCAACAATTGCCCCTATTAGTTTAACAAGGACTATTAGATATTTAGCACGATGCAGCGAGCAGTACCTCTATTTTAGATTGAACCTTCAATAACAAAAAGATAATTTAAAGTGTTCTATAAAATTGTAATAACGGTTGCAATTTGATTGTGTTTCTTTGTGTCGAAAGCAGTATAATAATATACATATATGGAATATTTTGAATATGTAATAATTGTGGCGAATAGGTATTTAGTTAGAAAAAACTAATTTATATTGGAAAAAAGATGATTGGGTGTTGATGATTATGAGCCGAATCTGTAATGTGCATAAAAAAGTTTGCCAGGAACGAATGACAGAAACTGGTGATAGAATAGAATATTTTTGCCCGGACTGTGAATTAGATGAATTATGGAAAGATGAAAAAAAGAGATATGATATGGCAATGAAATCGAGGAAAAGTAATTTGAAGTACGGAATTTATTGCATTGTTGCAGCAATCATCGGTTTATTTTTCTGGAAAGATTTTTATCAGAATTATTGGTACTGGGTTCCTATCTTAATATGTTTAATGTGGGGTTTCAGTGCCGTTTCTGATTATTTTACTGTAATTTTAACAAAGTCTTATGATGAGGTAAAAAGAGAGTATGATAATAAGCTTAAAAGAATCCAAGAACAAATTGAAAGTTTCAAAAAGAAGAAATTTAAGGAATATCAAAAAGAAGTAGCTGACATATCAGTTATAGATTCTTTTAGTGGATTTGACTTTGAGGAGTATGTTGCAGACTTATTAAGAAAATTAGGATATAAGAATGTGCAAATAACTAAAAAGACTGGGGATAAAGGGGTGGATATATTAGCCGAAAAAAACTCTCGAAAATATGCAATTCAATGCAAACGGATTAATCCAAAAAATAAATTAAGCAACTCAGCAATCCAACAGGTGTTTACAGGAAAACAGCTATATAAATGTTCAAATGCAATTGTTATTACAACAGGATATTTTACAGAACCAGCGAGGGATACAGCTAAAGAACTTGGGGTGACTTTGTGGGCTAGAAATAAATTAATTGAACAAATAAATCAAGTATCTATTCCTTATTTAACTTTTGATCAATACCTGGTACCTTATTATGACAATAAAAATAAGGAAAAGGTAGCAAAGCAATTATAGATTGTTATCGAAAACACACCTGTTTAACCTAAAGGGTGTGTTTTTGTGTAATTAATAATATCAAATAAAATATATAATTTTCGTAATATTTATGTTTACAATTATTGTATAATCAATGTGAGGAAATAACTAGTTGGAAAGTAGGAGATTAGTTTGAAAGAAGGTAAATTGTATTTTTTAAATAAACCCGACCCTAACCGGCCTATAGAATTAAAATATTTGGCTGAATTTGACGATACCCAAGCGTGGTTCGAAAAACAAGAAGATGCTTTAATTTTTCTGTTCGATAATGGTGTAAGGAAATATAAATATCTAACTAAAGAACTATCAAAGTACAAAAGTTTAAAGAACCTGCTAACCTATGAATTGTGGCATTTAGAAAATCGGGTTGGATATGTCACCTACGGTGATGAGCAATATTATGACGAAAATGAACAATTAAAAAAGAGAAAATCTTACATATGGAGATTTATTGGTTATGGGAGAAGTTGTTTTAGTGAAACTCAAGAAGAATTGAAGGATAAGGTATTATCGCTTATTCATTATTATAACGAAGATCCCGAAGATTGCGGCCATAATACTTATCCTTATTACACAAGGTATTACCGTTAAAAGGGGTGCTTTTTCAATGAAAAACTTTATTGCGTTTGATTTTGAAACAGCGAACAGCAGCCGTCATAGTATTTGTTCGGTAGGAATGGTTTTTGTCAAAGACGGAAAAATAATTGATTCCATTTACCAATTAATAAATCCAGAAGAGGAATTTGACGGTTTCAATATCGCCATCCATCATATCAATCCTGATGATGTAAAAGATGCCCCAACATTTGATTTTTTCTATAACTCAATAAAGGATAAAATTGAAAATCAGCTTTTGGTTGCTCATTATTTAGCATTTGATGGATATGCTCTAAGGGATAATCTAACAAAATACGGAATACAGCCTTGTAACAACCAATTACTTTGTACATATCAATTATCCAAGAGATTACTTCAGGGGAAACCCAGCTATTCATTAAATACCCTTTGTCAACACTATGGAATTGAGCTATCCCACCATCATCACGCATTAGCCGATGCTCAGGCTTGTGCGGAATTAATGCTAAAGTTAACTGTAGAACACGAATTAGTAGATTTTGATACTATTTTTAATAAGACCCGAATAAGACCAGGATTTCTCTCTTCAGATCAATATCGTTCCTCTCTGGTGAGCAAGATTAAAGGCAGGTTAGACCTTTCAGAGATAGAAATTTCTGAAGATGCGGATACAGAAAATCCTTTTTACGGTAAAAACATTGTTTTTACTGGTAAATTGAATTTATTTACACGGAAGGAAGCTGCACAATTAGTTGCTGCAAAGGGGGGGAAACCCCAAAATGGTATTAACAAGGACACGGATTTCATAATTCTTGGAAACTTTGCAGATGTAATGATTAAAGGAAACAAGTCTTCGAAAATGGAGAAAGCTGAAAAAATGATTAGTGAAGGAAATGAGTTGGAGATCGTCAGCGAAGAGGATTTTATGAAAATGTTATAAGGCATATAACCATAGTTGTGGAGGTTTTATTTTGGCTGTTTTCAAAAGCACGAAAAAGCAGATAGAAAACCAAAAGGAATTGACTAATAAAATTAAGCAATCTATTGAGGAGTATATCGGGGAAAGAAACAGTTCAAATAATACAGTTGGTATTGGTAATAGCTTCTGTGAATGGGTTTTATATAATATTTTTGAATTACGTGAAGATGAAGTTCTTGATGCTATTGAAATTTCCGGAAAGTTTGATAATGGTATTGATGCAGTATTTGAGTATAATGGGGAACTGAGTGTTTTACAAAGTAAATATAACACTTCTCATAGCATTGATGCTATGATCCGTTTTATATCGGATTGTCAAAGAGTAGTGATAGAGCCTCCCTTAAGTGATCGAGATAGTGTTCAAGAATTGTGTACTCATATACGGCAAAGCTACGAAAATAAGGAAAATATAAATTGTTATTATGTTACGAACAATACCATATCTGAGTGGGAAAAAATTCAAAAGAATACGGCACTTAAGAATATTAAAGAGGAATTTAATAACCTCAAATTTTATCATTATGATTTTGAAAATATTCAGGAAGAAATTAATATTAAGCGTGGAGCTCTTCCAAAAGAAGCTAAAGAATTAAAGCTAAGTCTTTATTTAGGAAATAAATTCGAGGAATTTAGTACGATTGTATCAATGGTAAGAATAAAAGATTTCGCCGAATTTGTAAATGAAGGCGGCAACATTTTGTTTCATTCAAATATACGCAACTATCTAAAAAGCACCAAGATAAACCAAGGAATAAAAAATACTCTAAAAGAAGAACCTCAAAACTTTTGGTACTATAATAATGGTGTAACTATTGTTTGTGATGATTATTGGGAAGAGGTAGGTAAACTTCAAATAAAAGCCCCACAGATAGTAAATGGGTGTCAAACTGCCAAAACCTTAGCTGAACATTTTAAAAACAAAACAATTAAAGAACTTAGTCAAATAAATCAAGACGGTTATTTACTTGTAAAAATTATACGTAGTAAAAAAAGTGCAGAAGAAAACGAAAAGAAGGAACTTAAAGATAAAATTACCCGATACACTAATAGCCAAAATGCTGTGTTAGGGTTGGATTTTTATGCTCTAGATGCGTTTCAACGTGATAAAAAGTTGGAGTTCAGACAATTGGGATATTATTACGAGATTCAAAGAGGTGCATTTATTACAGAAGCATTGTCTGAACAAAGATTCTTTAAAGGACAGGAAGAGTATAATTATTTATTAGATCCAGTTAAAAACTCTAAAAAATTTGTCCTACCTGCAAAAGAGGTTATTCAATCCTTTACAGCAGCAATAAGACAAATGCCTAATGTTGCATATGGTAGGGCTAATGAATTAACCCCATTAGGGAGTCAGTGGAAGAAAATAATCAACGAAGAAGCAAAAAAATTACCTATCGAACATTTCCTTTTTCCTTATCTGGTTTTAAAATATGCGAAAGAAGAATTAAAATATAAAGCCGGTCCTAATGATTTTAGAAAAAATGCAGCTTTTTTATTTGTTTCAACGTACTATCTACTTATAATAAATATTGTAAATAAGGTTAAAGATAAGGATTTTGAATACCCGGAAGAGATAAAAACTGATTTATATAAAACGATTTTTAAGAATAAAGAATTAAATAAAGAATTACTTAAAACAACACACAAAATTTTAAAAGCATTTTTTCGTGAAACCTTGATTATGGAAGAAGTTGGCGATAATTTAAGAGGTTTTTTACAAAATAAAGTCCATAAACCTAAGAATTGGAAGGCTTTAATACAAAAGATTGAACAAGCTCTTGATGACCTTGAAGAAGAAGAGACTTACACCGATATCGAAGAAGTAATAAATAATATTGAACTTTAAGAATCTGTAAAAACGCTTGGATATAATCATTTATCCAAGCGTTTTTACTAAAATTAAAGACCAATTTAATTGTGAAAAGAGATGCAATTTTATGAAGAAATGTTTTTATGATTGGTGTATTGAAAATAGTAAAGAGCATTTGATGGCCGAGTGGGATTATGTAAAGAATGAAGAGTTAGAGATAAAAGAAATTGGATATGGAAGTCACAAAAAGGTTTGGTGGATTGGTAAATGTAATCATCAATGGATAGCAACTATTAAGAATAGAACAAGTGGAACTGGTTGCCCTATTTGTCTTGAAGAAAAAACCGGTAGGAAATTGGGGCAAAGGCGAAGTTTAAAACAGGGTGTTAATGATCTAGCCACGGAGCATCCAGAATTAGTAAAAGAATGGGACTTTGATAAAAATGGAGACTTACATCCATCTGATTGTATGAGTGGAAGTCAAAAAAAGGTATGGTGGATATGTCCAAAGTGTCATCAAAGTTATCAAGGTGGCCCAGCTGACAGAATAAGAGGCAGAGAATGTCCAAATGAAGGATGTAGAAAAAAGAAACAAGCAGAAAATATTAAGAAGGCACTTGTAGAAAGAAGAGGTTCATTATTAGAACATAGTCCTGAACTAGCCAACGAGTGGCATCCCTTCAAGAATGGAGAACTTACACCTGATAAAATAAGTCCAGCTAGTGATGTAAAGGTATGGTGGATGGGGACTTGCAATCACGAATGGCAGGCTACACCAAGTAACCGGGTGCGAATGAAAAGTGGTTGCCCTATTTGCAATAACAAGGTTATCTTAATCGGATTCAACGACTTAGCTACGACTCATAAAGAGTTATGTACAGAATGGGATTATCAAAAGAATGGCGATTTATTACCAACTATGGTTGTTGCCGGAACACATAAAAAAGTTTGGTGGCAATGTGAAAAAGGGCATAGCTTTAAAGCTTCGATTAGCAACAGAGCAAAAAAGAATGGTACAGGCTGTCCGGAATGCGATTTAGAAAGAAAGTCATCCTTTAATGAAAAAGTTATTTTTTATTACTTGAAAAAGTTATTCAACGATGTCCAAGAAAACTACCGTCCTGATTTTCTCAACAGGAAGGAATTAGATATATTTATTCCGAGTTTATCCCTTGCAATTGAGTATGACGGCGAATTTTTTCACAAAAATGCTTTAAGGGATATAAAAAAGAATGAACAGTGTGAAGAGAATGAAATAGATGTAATTCGTATTAGAGAGCCAAATTGTCCGATACTACCTAAAAAAATAAAATGTTATGTGAGAAAAACATTAATTGAAAGTGAATTGAAGGATTGCGTTGAATTTATAATTGATTATGTAAATGAAAAATATAAAATGAACCTGATGGCAGATATAGATATATCTCGTGATCGTCCAAAAATAATGGAAATGTATTTAATATCTGAAAAAGCAAAGTCACTTGCATTAATAAATCCTGATTTAGCAAAAGAGTGGCATCCCACTAAAAACGGAAAATTATCACCCAAAAATATTTCATATAGTTCAAATAAAAATGTCTGGTGGTTAGGTCAATGTGGACACGAATGGGAAGCTAAAGTTAATAACAGATTCAATGGAAATGGCTGCCCTAAATGTTATGAAAATAACACTGGCAGAAAGGTCGGTCATAGACGAAGTTTGAGTAAAGGAATTAATGATTTGGCTACTGAAAGTCCTGAATTAGCAAGAGAGTGGCACCACACTAAAAATGGGGATTTACTTCCTTCAGATTTTTTAAGTGGTAGTCATTCAAAAGTTTGGTGGTTGGGTAAATGTGGACACGAATGGGAAGCTGCTATAGGTAGCAGAAATAGTGGGGGTGGCTGTCCTTATTGTTCAAATAAAAAAGTATTAAACGGATTTAATGATTTCGATTCTCAAAATCCTCAACTAGCCAAAGAATGGAATTCAGTAAAAAACGAGAATTTAAAACCATCAGATGTAATAATAAATAGCGATAAAAAAGTCTGGTGGCTCGGACAATGCGGACACGAATGGGAAGCTAGAATAAATAGCAGAAATAGAGGTACTGGGTGTCCTTATTGTGCAAATCAAAAAGTATTAATTGGATTTAATGATTTGGCATCTCAAAACCCTCAATTGGCCAGAGAATGGCACCCAGTAAAAAATGGAGACTTAAAACCAACAGAAGTTATTTTAAATGGCGATAAAAAAGTTTGGTGGTTGGGCGAGTGTGGACACGAATGGGAAGCGACTATTTATAAAAGAAGTAGCTGCCCAATATGTTCAAAAATTAGAAATTGACAAAGGAAAAAGGGAAATGAAATAAATCCAATATTTAAGAAGACCTTACACTTAATTCTAGATATCTAAATGCATTTAAAATTTCTATTTATAAAACGTCCTTGGAAAATTACTAAAGTAAGTGTTTCTGTCATTTAAATGATATAGGTTTTGGCAGTATGTTTATTAATAATTAATGAAACAGATGGAATCATATTGGTTTCATCTGTTTCTATTTGATACATAAAAGTGTTTGTTCCGACATCTGCCAGATATTCTGTGATAATTATGGTTAAACGATACTAGTTTTACGACTCGCTATAGACTGGTATAAGCTACAAAATTTCGCAGATAAATCATCAATTCATTACTAAATCTATATTGTAGTGGTCCAATAAACTGATTTTAATTATGTAGCCGATATACAGTATAATAGATGGGCTTGAAGTCTTTATGTACTTCAATTTTGTTGATATTTGTTATAAAGCCAAGAAAAAACCACCTCGCATACAAACATTCCAAGCAAAAGGTGATTCTAGCTATTTAATTTAGCCGGACCAGTATCAGGTGCGGGAAAATTCACAGCAAGTGGTTATTCAAGATACTGAAACTTTATAATAAATTCTTGAGACCAGGAGGGTTATTCCAAATACAACTGAGCACTCTTGTAATGAAACTGTAATATTTTAAAATTGAAGGAAATAATGGTTTCGAGGAATAACTATATTAAGATTTTTTAGAACCTTATGATACAAATGATTGGTAATTTATCGTATTTTTTTGCTCTTTATAGATTTTTTCTTCATTTTCCTGTCCTTCTTATTTATGTTTTTCTCCTTAAATATTTTTTTATAAAAATAAATAATAATAAAAATCAGCTATTTTAGCAAAATAAATGTTGATATATAGGTAATGGTTGTCTAATTTGGTTTGGAAATTTATTATTGACATATAATTCTGACTACAATAAATTGGAATTAAGAGGGAAATATCAATATAGAGAAATTAATGGAAAAGGGAATTTATTAGAACATCTAATAGTAAAAGGTAGTTCGTTTTACTATGGTGGAAAGGGTAAAAGGAGGAGTAGGTATTAACCGATATAATTTAGTGATAACTGAAGAACAGATGAGAATTTTAGTAGCTTCTCTGTTTAATTTAGGTCAACAAACACTAGGGCCAAGTAAATTTTTTGAGGATTTTATTTCATTGTATACAGATTCCTTTAAGAAAAACGGAAAGGAACATCTCTTTAAAACACGATCTCTTCTGCCGGAAAAAATTGAAGAACCCAGTTTCTTCGCACTCCTATTTCAATCATCGCAGCTATTAACTCAGCAAATAACATATAGTATCCCAGAGGTAGTTGACAATGTATTAAATGAGTTGCTAGTCAGAAATCCTGATTTGCGAGAAATGGACTTTACTGAAATGATGGAGTTTTTTAAAAGTAACTTTTCAACAATGCTAGAACGGGAAAATAAAAATGATTGACCCGTTTATAGAGCACAATTTCAAATTAAAAGAAACTTAATTATACAAGAGAAGGAGAATATAGAATATGGAAGAAAAGTTTTATTACTCGAAGTCTACAGAAGAAAGAATTAAAAACTTTCAAGGTGTTATTGTAAACAACTATTTTCGTTCTATTAAATTTCAATATTCAATACCTCCAAGCAAAGAAGTTCCCTCCATTCAATAGCTTATTAGATGGAGAAAAGTCAATCGATAAAATAAATTAAGAATGGCTTTAAAATGGATGGAGAATTAAGAAAAAGAGCAAATATACTCAGCTCTTTAATTCTTAAATATTTATTTAAAATTATCCTTCAAGTATAAAAGCCTTTTACCGTCACCGGTATGAGGGCCCATAACTGCTTTTATTTTATTAATAGTGTGCAATGTGATAATTTGCTTAACAGTCTTTTGCTGTTTTAAAGCAAGTTGATAAGATGTTAAATAAGTTTTATAAAAAGTATTGAAACTGGAATAGGATACTGATTCTAATCTAAGTTCAGAGTGCTGCAACAGTCCTGCCTCAATCCAATAATTAATATCGCTTTTTTTAACTCCTAAAATAAACACTAAGTTCCTTATAGATATAGCTTTCTGGATCTTTGCTTCATTTAAGAGTGTACTTTCAATAAAAAAGTAACATTGGGACTTAGATACAAAAGAATGGCCTAGTGCTTCTATGTTTAGGGAATAATCTAATTTTCCATTCAACATTCCTTTAACTATTAAATGTGCGTTATCCGGACCTGCCCATTCAAATGCTTCATTTAGAGAAATTTTGTCCGTAAAGTATTCAACGGATTTTGTTTTTAACCTCTCAGAAAAAGCTTCCAAGGAATGTAAGGGGATACCCCAAGCAATTATAGATCCATAATTAAATTGGTAAACTCCCTCTAAAATTTCGTTCATTAGGATGGAATAAGTTGCTTTAGGACTAGTTTTCCAAATTTCACGAAGATCCTCTTTGGTAATAAGCGTTTTTAAAGTATTTGTCCAATTAAAAACTTCCTCAGAATTAAATAATATAATTTTTGTGTTATTTATACAGCATTGAAAGGTAGGCAGAATTTCAGCAACTGTTTCTTTATATCGTGGAATAAGATTATTTAACTCATCCATACGAAGAAGTCGATTATTATTATCTAAATTTAGTAAATTAAATTGTAAAAACCTCGTGAACTCTTCAGAAATACTCTTCAAAGAAGTGTTTATATGTTTTGTAACAGCTCTTTTATAAAACATTTCAAGTTTTTTTTCGCTTTTAGAATGGAGGAGCTTAAGCAGATTATGAAACGATTCCGGCCAAGATTTTAAAAGGTTATGAGCAAGACAGTATATCACAACAGATTGCGATTGGGACTTCGTCTTTTTTAATCTTGTCCTGGCGTGTGCCGTACCATCAAAATCAAATCCATCCACAGAAGGAATATAGTCTTTATCACTTATTAAGGGAATCCAAGAAGCAAAAAACTCTATTGCCTGAAAAAATGTCGAGGGATCTTTTATCCAACTATTGTAATTGGGGGAGTTGTCCTCATAAAGGAATTGGGCTAAGTAATTTTGGTACTCTAATACGCTAAAGAAGATAACTTCTTTAGCTTCAATTAGATGCAATAATTTACCGCAAATACACTTGCCTTGTATAACCATTTTTGGACTTAGTTCTCTATTACAACCTGAGCATCTATCAATCAAATATTTGTGATGTTTAGTACAGCAAATGGATTGGCTTAGGCACCAATCTTTCCTAATATAGGCATCGGTTTTTAGGCATTGGGGACAGCATTTAACAGTCCTGTATATAAACCAGGGACATTTATAAATATCTTCCCAGTGTAAACTGTATTCCTTTAACGTATTGGAAAAAGTCATTTTATAAAGTTCTTCTTTTTTAATACTCGTAAATTTAGATAATGCTGATAAAGTCGTGTCATTTTCAATCCAATCAATCATATTTTCGCTTAACGGCTCAGTAGACTTCTCAGATTGCTCATTAAATATTTTTAGTATCCAAAGAGGATTGTACATTAGGTTATTCCTAGCAGTTCTAAAAATAAAACTACTGAGTGTTTCTTTTGGATATGGACTAATTCTTTTTATTAAAGTCTTGCTATCTATCATAATAACCCCTCCTTAGTTTTTTATTTATATTATTAACAACCTAATAGGAATAAATACATTTAGAGAAAGGTGATGAATTTGCAAAAGGCGGCAAGGAAAATTAAAGCGAGTAAAAAAGGTAGTTTTAGAGGGAAATTTCCAAGTAAAAAAAGCAAGAGAATGATTTATTGGGAAAGTCTTTTGGAAAGGGATTATATCAAAACGTTAGAATTTGATCCTGAAGTGATAAGGTTTGAATCGCAACCTATAGAGATTGAGTATTTGTATATGGGTATTAATAGAAGTTATTTCCCCGATTTTATGGTTACTCTCAAAACAGAAGAAGTTTTGCTCGTTGAAGTAAAGCCAGAAGAAAAAGTTGACGATGAGGAAAATAAACTAAAGGCAAGGGTTGGAGAGATGTATTGCTATGAGCAAGGGTGGAAATTTAAAGTTGTAACGGAAAAAGATATCCGCCAGGGATATTTGTTGGAAAATATAAACTTTCTAAAAAATTATAAGGAAGAAAGGACAAATATCAAAGGAATAAAATTTTTACAAAAACTTTATTCAGAGAATAAGCCTTGTACAATTGCGAAGCTGAAGGAAATGGCATTAGATGAAATGGAAACTGATGACTTTTATGCCCATCTTTATTATTTAATTTATCATCAAGCAGTAATGGCAGATTTGAAATTTGAAATTCTTAATGAAGAAACTGTTTTAATATAATTTTATTCTGAAAATATCCAAAACCTGTAATAATACTACAATTCATATGTTAGGTAGGGGAATGAAATGTACTCTTTTAAATTCGGTACTAGATTTTTAATAAATAACAATGAATATGAAGTACGGAAAGTTGATGGACCAAAAATAGAGATAGAAAACTTAAGTTATAAAACTAAGGAAGAGTGGACTGTTGATAAATTAGTAGATAAATGGCAGCAAAATGAGTTGATTTTTAAAGTAAAGGAAGGAACTGAAAAAAACAAGAATTTTCTTGAGGCTTTCACTCAGATGTCTGAAGAAAAGAAGGAGGAAGCACGACAACGCTATAAAATATTGAAACCGGTCATAGATGGAGAAATATTACCTAGTGAAGTGAAAGATTATTTGAAAAATATTGGAGTAGGGAGATCACAGTTTTATGTTTGGAAAAAAAGATGGGAGACTTTTCCGGATCCAAGAATACTCGTTTCCAACAAGAGAGGTCCCAAAAAGGGAACTAAAGATAAAAAAGAAATACTAGAGCTAATCGAAGATATTATTGAAGAATATTGTTATACCGGGGAAAAGCATTCAGATATTAGTTTATATAAAGAATTATTAAACAGAATAGATGATAAAAATATACTTAGAGTTAAAGAAGATCATATTCCAAATATATCAATTGCCACTTTCCGAAGAGAGAAAAAAGGGATGCTTGATCAATATAGGGTTGAGCGGGTAATACTAGGTTCAGTAGAAGCTAAACGTAGGAAAGATGGAACCACAGGCGAAGTAGTCGCTACAAGACCTTTGCAGCGTGTAGAAATCGATTGGACACCAGTACATTTGATGCTTATCAATCCGGATACTAAAAAACCGGAGAGGCCAAACTTAATTTATGGGATCGATAAATATACAGGTCATCCACTAGGTTTTTATATTACATTTGGAGGTGTAGACACTAAAGCACTAAAACAATGCTTGTTGCATATTATTATGCCTAAGTTGTATTTAAAAGATATTTATCCATTAGTAGAAAATGATTGGATCACATACGGTATCCCTGAAGTAATTGTCCTAGATAATGCAAAAGTAAACGAATCTGCTGATCTTGAAGACGCTTGTTTTCAATTAGGCATAGAGATTCAGTATGTTAAGGTAGCGGCTGGAAATCAAAAAGGATCTGTCGAAAGGGCATTCAGGACTTTAAATGATAAATATTTTCATAGTTTGCCAGGTACTACATTTTCAAATATAAAAGAGAGGGGGCTATATGACTCCCAAGGTAAGGCGTGTATTAGCCTTAGAACATTCATTTATATGGTACATCTAATACTTGTTGATGATATTGCACATAGTCATAGCGATAAAAAAAGAGGAACACCCGCAGAATTATGGAAGGAAGCTTTAGATTCAAATCCTCATCTTCGCTTTCCACTTACACAAACTGTGGACGAACTAAAACTAGCTTTAATGAGTGGATTTGGAACTAGGGTTATTCACGAATCCGGAGTTATGATTGAGAACAAGTATTATAATAGTAAAAGTTTAATGCAGTTAAGGGGGCAATTGTTTGCCAAATATAAGCACGCCCAGAATGTTAAGGTTAGATATGACCTGGCCGATTTAAGAGAAGTGTATGTTTGGGATGAGTTTGAAGGTGATTATATTAAGGCCACTCTAACTGGACTAGAACGAAGGGGGACCGCTTATCGGGAGCATATATTGGAAAGGAAACAAGAAATTGTGGATGGAAAGAATCCTAACCAAAGAGAGGAATTCATAAAAAGTGGACAAGTAAAACGTAAGGTTCTGAGTTTTGCAAAACAGGATGAAAAAAAGATTAAAAAGGGAAAATCTAAAAATGCAAAAAAAGAAGAAATTCCTAATCAGCATAACGAAATCCAAGACGCATCTTTAGTCGGTATTGCCGATGTGGATTGGTCAGAAAAAGCTGATGCTCCTGCTTTAATTGGGATAAAGAAGACAGAATCCGAAAACAAATCTGGAACAAGTGCAAACTATGTAAAGTCAGAAAGTAAGCGTAAAAATAAATCAAATAACCAAAAGGAACAGAGGATTATCAACGTAAACAGTCAGGATAATTCATTAGATTTTATAGATTATGGAGCCTCTTCGATTAGCGAGGGATTAAAAAATGGAGAATAATGTTGTTTTTGAACCATTAAATGGGCACATTCCAGATGTAAAAGAAATAAAACGAAGAAGAAAATACGTAGAAGAACTAGTGGTTTACTATAAAGAGTTACTGAATACGCTTAATGAGATAGAAGAACATCATTTACTCTCCACAACATCTGAGGAATCAAAAGGTTTTTTTTTATCAGGAAATACAGGTGTTGGGAAATCCACTCTATTAAGAGGTTATGCTAATCGGTTTCCACCGTTTCGAGAAGAAGGAGTAAAAAAGGTTCCGGTACTTTATACCAAGGTTCCTGTTGGGGCAACCCCAAAATCCTTAGCTTCAAAAATCCTATTCAGTTTGGGGGATCCAATATACGGTCAAGGAGGCGAAACTGAATTAACTGGTCGTCTACTACAATTTATTGGAGAAGAGATGTGTGGCGTAGAAATGATTATTATTGATGAGTTTCAGCATCTAATTGATCGGGATACAAAAAAAGTACTAAAAAAAGCATCGGATTGGTTAAAATCATTTTCAGAAGATGCTGGAATACCTATATTAATTTGTGGTATGCCTGAATCGGATAAAATATTTGAAGTTAATGATCAATTAGATGGTCGGTTTTGTTTAAGAGAGGAGATGAAGGGTTTACAGTACAATACAGAGAAGGAAATCCACTCATTTAGGAATTTTATGCATAACCTTGATAATGCATTACCATTTCCTAACCGTTCTAAACTATCTGACCGTCACTTAACTGATAAAATTTTTTACGCCACTAAGGGAAACCATCGGCATATAAAGAAAATACTTGTGGAAGCTACGGTTATTGCTGTAAAAGCTGGAAAGGACTCTATTGATGAAATAGACTTAAATTTAGCCTATAATCGCATAAAAGTATCCTCACGTAAATTTGCAATTAATCCTTTTATGGATAATAAATTTGACCTAGATTTAGAGGTCGAAGCTGAGAAAAGGAGAATAAAAAAGGCAAAAGAAAAAGAAAATGAAAAAGAAAATAGTTAATTGCAACTTTATTGAGTTGTCGGGAATGTTTCGAAGCTCATAGCATAATGAACAAAAAATTTATTTGATAAGAAGTATTTAAAAAACAGTCAAAAATCAATTCTGACTGTCTAGGATTGGAGTGCTGAATGTACTCTTTTTTTTTGTATAGTGATTCCTGCTAGTTAAGAAAATCAAAAAAATATTCCGGGAAATTATGATTAGTTACATCAAATAGACGAGATTATACTTAAAAATGAAATTAGTATTTTAAAATATTCCTGTAAATTATGAGAGGTTTTTAGGATTTTCAAGCTTAGTTCAAAAATTGTATTTATTTGCTAAGTGAATGAATTTCATAATTCCAATCCCTTGTCTCCCAAGCGTTTCAAGGCATGAAAAAAGGAGTACCTCCCCAAATTCTTGTATAATGTAAGTGACCAAACCAACATTATTCAAGAAAAGAGGTTGACTCCTTATGTCTATTATACGACAAGGAAGCTTGTTTGACATGCAAGATTTATATGAATTGGAACCTTCAAAACGTTTTGAAGCAGTATTTTCTACTCTTCACATTGAACCATTATTATTTGCGGTTAATAAAAAGTCTGTTTACGGTGCTCCGACAGAACTAAATTATCCAGCCATGATTTATGCTCTAGTAGCTCGTATTCTAGAAAGAATACCTACAATTAAAGACTTGATTAAACGCCTGACTCAGGATTTTATGTTTCGTTTGGATTGTGGCTTTCTATTTTCGGATAGAATTCCATCAGAAGCATCCTTTTCTCGCCTTACATCTAAATTAAGTGATTCAACTGCCCTTGAATTGGTCCAAGAATCTATACTTCTTCAAGCCATTCAAGAAGGGTTTGTTTGTGATGAAGCTGTGGCAATTGATGCGACTCACTTTGAGTCCCGGGATCGTTCTACTCCTCAAGAGAAAAAGGAGACAAAGGAACAAAAAAAGCGCGGGCGTAAACCAAAGGCTGAACAAGAAGCCTTTCAACTAGAAATACAAGAAAGAGAAAATCAAAAGTCAATCTACGAAAAGAAAATAGAAGACCAATTGCCCATTAGTTTAGAGACCTTACGAACTGAGGCTCCGTTGGAGCCCAATTGGGGCATTAAGAAAAACAGTGAAGGTAAAAACATCTTTTGGTTCGGCTTCAAAGCACATTTAGCAGTCGGAACAAACAGTCAGTATATCTTACAATCCATGATGACTTCCGCAAGTTTGAACGATGGAAAAGCAGCCATTCCTCTCCTTAAAGGGGTTCAGGAGAGGCTTCCTTCGCTACCCATTCGTTATGGTCTTATGGACGCAGGTTATGACTATGTGCCAATCTATCAACAACTTCTGAATATGAAAGCCTATGGGATCATTGCCTATAATAAGCGCAATGAGGGAGAAATGATTGGCTTTGATGAGCATTTTGCCCCGACTTGCGTGAGAGAACATTCATATCGATACGAAAGCCATGATGAGAAATATCGTTCATTAAAGTACGTAAGACCAAAAGAGTGTGAAACCTGCCCATTATCCAAGGATACTCTATGCCAGAAGGTTTATAAGATAAAGATCGAAACCGATATTCGAAGATATACAGCTCCAGGAAGAGGTTCTGAAGCTTGGAAAAAACTTTATAAACAAAGAACTGCAGTTGAACGCGTGAATGCGTACTTAAAGGAATTTTTCCAATTAAAGAATGTTCGGTATCGAACTGGCAAAAAGGCAAAAGTCCATTTTGATTTAGTTACTCTCGTGTACAACTCAACAAAACTGGCTGTAGACCGAATCAACAAGCAAATGCAAGAAATGAAATTGGTAGCATAATTTTCCAAAAAGTAGCATCAAAAATTCGGTTAGCCTATTAATTCAAAATAACAATTATGAAATTGACTCAAGTAAAAATAATCCGGGAATATATGAATTTTTTTTGGTGGAAACATAGCATCTAAGGGGAAATTCCGGAAAATTTGATTTTTTTAAAATGGAAATTCATTGATATAAAAGGACTTCAATCCGGATATCTTTGAAGTTTAATAGTAATGTAGTTAGGAATTAAAAAAATGGGGGTTTTTGCACCCATGAAATATTCATTCATTAATTTTTCATCAGGACCTGTTGTTATCCTATGTAAATGATGCTATGATGATATATGTCTAATGTCTTGCAGTCATTAGTTATATCATACTAACTAAAAGTATCCTTTTTTAATAATCTATAAATCATTGTGATGGTAAATGGTAGAAACTATTATTATTAGTCGTCTTGACCGTGGCCTAACTTCCTTTTTGTGAAGTTAGGCCTTTTTATTTTTATAAGGGGGATTGGAATGGTTGCAACGCAAGAAGATCTGCTATCTGTAAGCAGTTCTTTCAGTAGAATTATCAAGCAGGGGATTGGGAAAGGCCCTGAAACCTGTTATTCTGTGTTAAAAGAGAATCGATTATATATCAATATTCGTAACTTTAAGACACCCGCAGAAGAAGTCTTAACCGAAAAAAAAGAGTACAACTTAGTAATGAGATATCGCTCCTCTGTAATATCTGCATTATCCAACGAGTTATTGCAAGAGGCATCGCAGCTTTTAAGGATTTCCTTCGATTCCTTTCATCAAGATTGGAACTTTCATACTAACTCCGGTATTTTGTTATTAGTGGATAATACTTTCAATCCGGATGTAAAGATAGATGAAGAGTTTGAAAAGAAGTTATTTCACACAATACGAATGGTTGGTTCACAGATGCATAAATTCCCGTACGACCTTAAGGTTGTCAAGTATACTCAGGATATTTGTGCGATTGAATCTCAAGAGAGCAAGCTTCCACTGGAATACTTGTTATTGGAACAGGGTCAAACAGACCTATTATTAACTTATACAATTGAAATAAAAAAGGGATACTTTAAGAATAGGGGATTATTTGAAAAAATATTTAATAGGTCAATCCAGGATATATTCTTGATGTGGGATTGTAAACTTAATAAAAGTTATTTGATTTTTAGCTTCAACAAGGTTTATTAGTAAATAGTAAAAATCATACTGCCTGGACATGATATTGTTAAGCAGTCTTTTTTTGCCTTTGTCGAAAGAGAGGTCAAATCACTTATGTCATCAACACTGCAACAAAAGTTAATGGATATAAGCAGCCTAACTAGCAAATTGTTAAGGAAAAGTTTTGGCCGTGGCCCGGAATCCTGCTTTGCTTACGCGAACGAGCGATTTCTGATTTTTTACATACGAGGATTTTTGTCTCCTTTGGAATCCACCTTGCTTGAGAACGGCAACTCAGATAACATCGAAATTTCGCGAAATATAATCATGAAAACGGTCCTGTACCAATTGAAGGCAATTATCGAATTAGAATTTGAACAAAATGTTGAATCGTTTTACCACGATTGGAATTATCCGCAAAATACAGGAATGATAACTGTCCAATTTGAAGGTGAGATCGCTAAACAAAACCTTCAGAATATTGACCGGCCTATTGATTTAACGCTATTAACGGATGAAGTTGAAAGAATTAGTATTTTGGTTCAAAAAAGACCTGAAAGAACAGAGGCATTCTTTATCTCTTCAAAAATCTATCTGGTACAGCGGGATGGAATTTTAGTTAAAATTGAAAAGAAGTTAATTGAAAAGGGATATGAAAATACACTTATGGTCGCAAAGGATGAACTAGAAAAGTTGTATTTGCATCATGATAACCGCTTTGAGGAAATTTTTAATAATCCTATCACTGATATCTTTGTGGATTGGGACTTTAGTGAAGATAGAAGTATTATATGTTTTGTTCTCAAGTAGAGATGAAAGTATAGATAAGGATAACTCTGATAATATTCATGCTTTATGTAAATGAAGAAAGCCGAGGGAGCAAACATCCCTCGGCTTTCCTTTTTCTACAATGTCCGGTACTTTTTCAACGCAAAGATATTTAGCACGATAAAGATGGCGGCAAAGATGACAAGTGCTGTGAGGTCTCCCGAAATATCACCGAGTCCGCCGCCTTTATACATAACACTTTTCAAGGCATCGCCGGCATAATACATTGGCATGACTTTGGCGATGGCCTGCAGCCAATTGGCCATTCCCTCTAGCGGGAAAATTCCGGCAAAAAACACTTGTGGTACGACGGCAATCGGGATAAATTGCATCATCTGAAACTCAGAAGAGGCAAAGGATGATAATAAAATCCCTAAGGACAGGGCCACCAGAGCTAACAGTAAATTAATCAAAATCACATGAAAGATGGAACCGACCAGGACGATATCGAGAACATTTATAGAGTATAGGACAACAATAATGGTTTGAATGACGGCAAAAATCCCATAGCCAACCAGGTAGGCTGTAACTATTTCTGCGCGGCGGATTGGCGTTGACATCAGCCGTTCCAACGTTCCTGTTGTCCGCTCACGCAACAAGCCGATTCCGGAAATGATAAAGACGAAAAAGAAGACAAAGAAACCGACAAGAATCGGACTTAAGACATCAAAAAAGACCGTGTCCGTATCTCCATAGACATATTTAGTTTCCATCTTTTGTCCCACTATACCCGCCAATGCCGGGTTCTGCTGAATGAGTTTGGCTTGAACAAGCGATGCGGCTGCTTGGTTGACCTTCATTTGCAAGGCCTTTGCCTTGGATGGGTCATCGTTCTGCAGTGTTAATTTCATTTTTCCATTTTCCTGTTCGAGCAGACCGTCAAGGTTATCGTCCGTAATGGTGTTTTTGGCGGGTTTATCATATTTCTTTACGGTAATGTCCGCCTTTTTGAGGACTGTTACAAGACTCTCATCAATGTTGGCCACACCTAATTTCGGATCAACCGTATTGCCGTTAAATAAAAAGAACATCAGGGTCAGTATTAGTAACGGGGCGACAAACATTAACCCCAGCGTCCGTTTATCACGGAGCAGCTGCTGGGCAATTCTTTTAATCAGGGCTGTAATCCTCATGACTGCTTCACCCCCGCTTTTAAGAATACTTCATCAAACCGTTCTACTTGGTATTTCTCCTTTAATTCTGCCGGCGTGCCGCTAGTTAAAATTCGACCATCGCGAACCATCGCAACATAATCGCATCTTTCCGCTTCATCCATCACATGGGTGGTCACGATGATTGTTTTTCCCTCAGCGTTTTTCAACCGCAGCAGCTCATTCCAGATTGATAGTTTTAACTCTGGGTCAATCCCAACAGTCGGCTCGTCGAGGATTAAAATTTTCGGATCCTGAATCAAGGCAATCGCGAGCGACAAACGCCGCTTCATTCCCCCGGAATAAGCGGACACCCGTTTTTTTAGGTCGTCCGTCAAGTTGACCAACCCTGAAGCGTAAGCAATCCGATTTTTCTGTTCATCTTTTTTCAATTTGTATAGCGAAGCGAAAAATTTCAAATTCTCTTCTCCGGTAAGCTCGGCATATAGGGCATCCGATTGGGCCATGTAGCCAATTTCCTGGAGGATGGCGAGATTCGGCATTTTTGTGTTCAAAACCTGGATTTCACCGTTATCGGCTTTTTCCATCCCGACAATCATTTTGACGAGTGTGGTTTTCCCTGCTCCCGATGGCCCGATGAGTCCGTATAATTGTCCTTTTTGAATGGCTAGGTCTACATTCTGGAGAACTGCTTTCTTGCTAAAGCTTTTACTGACGTTTTCAACTTTTATGGCTGGATTCATCTTAATGATCCCCCCTTAATCAACACATTGTTGAGTTTCTATATATCCATATTAAAATGCCGACAGGGCAATTACAATGAACAATATGAGGCAAAGTGTTGATTGTTATAGAAATAGCCTGTAAACCACGCGGGCTTGCCCCGTGGAGTGAGTCAGTTTTTTATTCCGGCCACGTGCCCTGGACCCAATAAAATCATTTTAGCGGCAATTAGGGCCATTTCCTCCGGGGTCTTTTTCATCCCCGTTTCCAGCCAGTGCTGAATCAGCCCTAGTTGGGCGGAACTGACAAAGGCGATCAAGTATTCCGCAGGAACAAGCATATCCTCCGAATTAAGTTTTGAAGCGATATTTTGAAAAAATTGCTGTTTGATTAATTCCTTCAGTTTAACTTGAAAAGAGGCATCCCCTTTTGGACCCAAAACTACCCTCATAAATTGGGCATTCTCCTGAAAATATTCAAATAACTTCAGAATGACAGGAAATGGCTCATCCTGGCTCGTAGAGTGAAGTGCATCTTTTGGATTGATTCCGCTTGCGTTATCTTCTATTTCTTTCAGAATTTCTTCTTCACTTTGCTCCAGTAAGTCGTATTTATCCCGGTAATGCAGGTAAAAAGTGCCACGGTTGATTTGTGCCTTTTCAGTTAAATCCCTGACTGTGACGCCTTCGAACCCTTTTTCCTCCATTAACTCTGTCAGGGCACCACGAATTAGCCTTTTCGTTCGGGCAGCTCGTTTATCATGTGTTTGGTTAGCCATTTTCAGTGCCTCCAAAAAATATTTATTTAATAAATACAATATAATAAATGGTGCAGATATTAATCAACACAATGTTTATTAATTGGAAAATTGATAAAAGTTTTTGGTAGGAAAGTTAACGACAAAGTGAGAAAAACATTACCAAAAAATAGGTAAAATAATGGTATTTACGAATATTTAGTCGAGCCTTTGCGAACTATAAACGATGGATTTTCTAATTTAAAGAGGTGATTGCGATGCTGATTAGCATATTAAATGGTATCAATGCGCAAAATGTCCTTTTTGAAGAAGCTGCCTCCATCGTTTTTTATTTTACGATCTATTCCTTTTTCGGCTGGATGCTTGAAAACAGCTATAACTTCTTTACAAAAGGGATTTTTATCAAACCAAATTTTTTGTACGGGCCGTTTAAACCGATGTATGGCTTTGCACCTGTACTGCTAGTTTTGCTAACTAAACTAGATTCCCATTGGGTGCTCGTGCTTCTGCTATGTTTCACGATTCCCACTTTGGTGGAATATATAAGCGGCGCCCTGCTCCAGAAACTTTTCAGACAGCAGTGGTGGGATTATTCCGGCACACCCATGCAGCTGCACGGCCACATTTGCCTGCCATTTTCTCTTTGCTGGGGTGTGCTCTCGCTCCTATGTCTAAAATGGATTCATCCCTCAGTTATTAAAATGTATGAGGCTTCAGAAACGCTATGGAACTGGATATGGCCTGCCCTTATGTTATACTTCATCGCTGATTTAGCGCTGACAGTACGGAAGTACATCCGTGGGACTGAAACTATTAGCAATCTTGACACTGTGGAATAGCAGGTACCTTTCCCTGACAATCTTAGCAGTATTGGATAACTCCAGTCGTTGCCTGACTTCATAAGTACACTAGCGTCGTGCAAATGCTCCTTTTTTCGCAAGAAGAAGGAGTTTTTTTCATGAATGTGTAATTTTGTTTATATAGATTTTTATGATGGCTGGTGCATATGTTTAGAAATAGAAGCGGGATCGGAGAGGGGAAAAAATTATGAGACTGGAAGGGAAGGAGATTTATCTTCGCTTTTTGGAGGAGAAGGATGCGAAAGCGATGACGCAGCTTACGATTAAAAACCGCGAGTTTTTTCAAGAAACTTCACCAAAGCGAAGTGAGCACTTTTACTCCTTTGAGCACCAATTGAGGTCGATACGGTTTGTCATCCAGTGCCGGGAACTAGAAACGCAGTATTCATTTGGGATCTTCTTAAAAAAAACGAATGAGTTAATTGGCGATATCGAATTATTCGATATCGTTAAAGATTCATTTCAAAGCTGTTATGTCGGTTACAGCCTTGACCGTCAATACAACGGTAAAGGGTATATGACCGAAGCAGTGAAGCTAGTAGTTGATTATGCTTTCAAGGAACTTGGACTCCACCGGATTGCCGCAGGTGTCATGCCATCCAATATTGGATCCATCCGTGTTCTTGAAAAAGCAGGTTTTGAGAAAGAAGGCATTGCGCGGAAAAATATTAATATTAATGGGAACTGGGAAGACCATCTTCAGATGTCGATTTTAAATGAAATAGAGTAGAAGAGAAGAATCAGACGCTTCTCTTCTTCTGTTTTTATATAAAAAACCATTTTGAAGTAAATTAACAATAATTATTAGACAATGGGAGAGTGATTCCTATTTATAAAAAACAAGAACGGATGCTAGTTTGGCTCGCCTTTACGGTAGCAGCCATCATGGCAGTTTCTATCATCGGGCGGATTTTTTCAGGATAATGAAAATCCGATGGAATGGAGAATATAAGGACGCTCCGAAAAAATTCCAAACCACCATAGATGAAACATACATAACATTTCCTAAGAAAGGTGGTCCAGTGAGGAAAAATGGTTAACCAAGAAGCGGTTTTCTTCAGCCGGGTTCTAACCGAGCTGACTCTATCCTTCCATATCATTTACGCAACAATCGGCGTCGGGGTCCCGTTGATGATTATGATTGCCCAATGGGTGGGAATTAAGAAACAGGATGAACACTACATTTTATTAGCAAGAAGGTGGACAAGAGGCTTTGTAATCACGGTGGCAGTGGGTGTTGTGACCGGAACGGCGATTGGTCTGCAGCTATCCCTCCTTTGGCCGAATTTCATGGAGCTGGCCGGTAATGTCATTGCCCTGCCGCTGTTCATGGAAACGTTCGCCTTTTTCTTTGAAGCCATTTTTCTCGGAATCTACATTTATACCTGGGATCGCTTTGAAAATCAGAAGAAGCACCTTCTTTTATTAATTCCTGTAGCATTGGGTGCCTCCTTTTCCGCCATATTTATTACTATCGTCAATGCTTTTATGAACGCCCCGCAAGGCTTTGACATTGTAAAAGGGCAGCTGGTGAATGTCAGCCCGCTGGTTGCGATGTTCAATCCGGCGATGCCGACAAAAGTTGCTCATGTCTTGTCGACGGCCTATATGACCTCTGCGTTTGTCCTCGCATCCATCGGGGCTTACCGCCTTCTCATAAAGGGCTCCAAGCATGTGTATCACAAAAAGGCTCTTTTCTTAACGATGAAGCTAGGCTTGATCTTTTCCGTGGCCACCGCAGTAATCGGCGATTTTTCCGGAAAATACCTGGCTGAATACCAGCCGGAAAAATTAGCGGCGGCGGAGTGGCATTTTGAAACACAAAAAGGCGCACCGCTTTATCTATACGGAGTACTTGATAATGGGGAAGTGAAATATGCTTTAAAAATTCCATTTGGTCTTAGTATTTTGGCACACAGCAATCCAAATGCAGAAGTAATTGGGCTCGACCGTTTCCCTGATAATGAAGAACCTCCTCTCTATATTCATTATTTATTCGACCTAATGGTCACCCTCGGGATGGGATTGACGTTCCTGGCATTCGTCTATTTGCTAGGTGTGCATCGGAAATGGCCGCTTGTTTTAAAAGAATGGTTTGGCTGGCTGCTGGTGCTTTGCGGACCATTGGCGGTAATTGCTATTGAAGCAGGCTGGTGGATGACCGAAGTTGGACGGCAGCCCTGGATTCTTCGCGGAATCATGCGGACAAGTGAGGCAGCCACGGGCAGCGGTCAGGTCGACACAATGTTAATGCTGTTTTCGCTGCTTTATCTGATCCTTGGGATTGGCAGCGTACTTGTCCTGATTCAAATGTTTCGTAAAAATCCAGTTGAACAGGAACTGGCGGACCGCGACGCGGAAAAGGCAGGTGACCTAAAATGACGCTTGAAATACTTGGAATAACGGTTCTAGGCGTATTTTTGTTTGGCTATATCATCGTTGCCTCCATAGATTTTGGCGCCGGGTTTTTCAACGCCTTCAGTGTTGTCTCGGGAAAAGAGCACATTTTAACCAGAGTAATTCAGCGTTACCTTTCTCCTGTTTGGGAAGTGACCAATGTGTTTTTAGTGTTTTTCTTTGTCGGTATGGTCGGCTTTTTTCCAAGAACAGCTTATTACTATGGGTCGACCCTGCTTGTTCCGGCTAGTATTGCGACGATACTTCTTGCGATTCGTGGCGCCTATTATGCCTTCACAATCTATGGGGGGCTGAAGCATAGACGGTACACCATCCTTTACGGCTTAACCGGATTATTTATTCCTGCCTCCTTGTCCATCGTGCTAGTTATTTCCGAGGGCGGCTTTGTCACAATCACGAACGGCGGACCAGAGCTCGATTACTGGGTGTTGTTTACTAGCCCATTATCGTGGAGTATTGTGTTGTTAAGTTTGACTTCCGTTTTGTATATTTCCGCAGTATTTTTGACGTGGTATGCCCAAAAGGCGAAGGATTATAATGCAGCAAATCTGCTTCGGACATATGCCCTTGCTTGGGCTGGACCGGCGATTATTACCGCATACGGTATCATTGTGGAGATGAGGACGCATAATCCCGAACACTATGAGCGTCTCCTTGATTTATGGTGGCTGTTCGGGCTATCAGTTTTGTTTTTTGCTGGGACGGTGTATTTGCTTTGGAGAAGGATTGCTTATGGGTTCGCCTTTGTGCTATTGGCTGGGCAGTTTACGGCCGCCTTCCTCGCATACGGAATATCGCACTATCCTTACCTGTTGTACCCGTACCTGACGATTTATGACGGCTTTACAAATAAAGCAATGGCCACCGCGTTGGTGACGGCCTTTATTGCCGGGCTCTGTTTGCTCATTCCATCCCTGTACCTGCTGCTCAAGCTGTTTTTGTTCAACAAGGATTATGTGCAGGGGAACCGCAATGATCATGTATAATAGGGGGCTTCTTTTTGGAAAAATTCTTAATGTTTTACGCGCCGTTTATCGTGATATTTCTTTCTGTGGCTGCCGCGTTCTGGGCTGCCGGTAAGGATGACGCGGTTAAAAAATAAATTTCATTGCCCGTGAATTATGATAAAATGAACGAAAACATCCATTTACAGGGAATGAGATATGATGAAAATAGATGAAGTGGATCGAAAAATTCTTGCCATCCTAGCTGAGAACGGCCGAGCGTCCTATGCCGATATTGGAAAGGAACTGAATTTGTCGCGGGTTGCGGTCCGCGAACGGGTTAATCGCATGGAAGAGTCGGGCATTATTGAAAAATTCAGCGTGGTTATTAATTCTGAAGCGGTCGGGAAAAAAGTATCTGCTTTTTTTGAGGTTGACTGCGAGCCGGCATATCTCGTTTCGGTGGCGGAAAACCTCGCCAACAACCCGAATGTGGCAAGCTGCTATCAGATGACAGGCCCGAGTACGCTTCATATGCACGTTCTCGTTGAGGATTTTGCTTCGCTTGAAAAATTTATCAACCAGGAGCTTTACGCGGTGGAAGGTATCACCCGGGTCGAAAGCCAGATTATGCTGCGCCGCTTCAAAAGCCGTACCGGATTAAAACTATAATCCTTGGAGGTTATCCTTCATGGATTATTTTTTTGGGGAAAATAATAGACAGTATTATAAATGTGCGTTAAAATGATGAAAAATCTAAATTATTACAATTGTTAATAATATTCATCTTTTTGGTTAACAAACGAAATGATATGGCATATATCTTTTAACAAGTAGTTTCGAGTGAAAAGGAATTGATGAGAATGAAACAATATCTTGATTTGTTTGTGGCTTTTTTTAGGTCAGGAATGCTTGGGTTTGGCGGCGGCCCCTCTGCGATTCCGCTTGTCCATAAAGAAGTCGTGGGAACTTTTAAATGGATGAATGATGAAGAGTTTGGCGACACTTTGGCCCTCGCGAATGCCCTTCCCGGTCCGATTAACACGAAAATGGCAGGATATATCGGTTATCGAGTGGCAGGAATCCTTGGGCTTTTCACAGCGATCCTTTCCTCGATTCTTCCGACCATCGCCTTAATGATTATCTTGCTGACGTCGTTGTCTGCCTTTAAAGACCAGCCGTGGGTACAGGGAATGACGAAAGCGGTCGTTCCGGTTGTGGGTGTTATGCTCGCTGTCCTGACCTGGCAGTTTTTCCAAAACGGCCAGAAGGGGATGGGCTGGAAAGGGAATTTGGCAATGGTCGTAGTGAGTTTTGTTATTATGGAAATTCTCGGGATTCACCCGGGAGTCCTTATTGCCGGCCTGCTGGCTTGGGCGTTATTTGGCCGCGAGAAAAAGGCTGAAACTGAAGCTGTTGAAAAAGAGAGGAAAACGATATGATGCTTCAGTGGAAAATCTTTTTGGCGTTCTTTATCCCGGGCATTCTTGGCTATGGCGGCGGTCCTTCATCCATTCCGCTGATTGAAAACGAAGTGGTGGACCATTACGGCTGGCTGACGGTGCAGGAATTCAGCGAAGTGCTGGCGCTCGGAAATTCGCTGCCCGGCCCAATTGCGACAAAGATGGCGGGGTACATCGGCTACCAGCAAGGCGGTATTCTTGGATCAATCGTTGCCGTGTTCGCCACAGTTGCACCATCACTAATCCTGATGATTTCGCTGCTAGGTTTGTTGTATAAATTTAAAGATTCCCCGAAAGTGAAGAAAATGACTCTGTACGTAAGGCCAGCAATCGCCGTTATGCTTGGGGTCATGGCTTATAACTTCTTTTCAGGCTCCTATTTTAATATCGGCATTTGGCAAACCTTGTTTCTGGTCGTTGCCAGCTATGTACTGATGGAAAAATTAAAAATCCACCCGGCATTCGTGATTATGGGGGCACTTGGTTATGGAGCGGTGTTTTTGAGTTGAATATACCTATTTGAGGAGAGTCTTTTTTGGGCTCTTTTTTTTGTTTTAGTGATTGGTGTTGTGTTTATCCGCCGAAATTTGCAGGTTATCCGCCGAACTCAGGATAGTATCCGCCAAATTCGGGTGAAAATCCGCCGAACCCTTGAAAGTATCCGCGGAAATCTGAAAGTAATCCGCCAAACTATTTTTAAGAGCTATAATTCCCATTAATTTTTAGATGAAGCATGCTAGAATAAAGGTATCTTGGAATGATTTACTGAAATTTAGTTGGATAAAAAATAGGAGAAATAAAGTGATCAAGACATTAATCGAAATTTTACTTGTTTCAACTAAGTTGGGATTAACTTCATTCGGTGGTCCAATTGCGCATTTGGGGTATTTTCATGAAGAATATGTCCGGCGCCGGAAATGGCTTGATGAAAAAAACTATGCGGATTTGGTGGCATTGTGCCAATTTCTGCCCGGTCCCGCCAGCAGCCAGGTGGGGATCGGTGTCGGCGTAATTCGTGGCGGCGTATTAGGAGGAATATTGGCATTCATCGGATTTACCGCTCCGTCGGCCGTTGCGCTAATTCTTTTGGCTCTTTTTCTAAAAGGAATGGAAATAAATGATGCTGGCTGGATCCATGGCTTGAAAATTGTGGCTGTTGCAGTTGTTGCCCAGGCCATACTTGGGATGGCGCAAAAACTGACGCCGAATAAACCGACAAAGGCCATCGCACTTGCTGCGATTGTAACAGTATTACTGTGGCAAACTGCTTATTCACAGATAGCTATTATATTGTTATCTGCGGTAGTGGGACTGTTGATTTTTCAAAATCATGAAAATGAACTGGAAGAGGCAAATGCACAGTTTCCGATTTCACGGAGTTTTGCGTTGATCTGTCTAGCTATTTTTTTCGGGTTGTTGATTGTTCTTCCGCTGCTAAGGGGAGTAGTCTCTTCCAGTGGGCTTGCTTTGTTCGACAGCTTTTATCGTTCCGGAGCGCTGGTATTTGGCGGCGGTCATGTGGTTCTGCCATTGCTGGAACGCGAATTCGTTCCGACCGGCTGGCTGTCAAAAGAGGAATTTCTGGCAGGTTACGGAGCGGCACAAGCGGTACCGGGCCCACTATTCACCTTTGCGGCTTATATTGGTTCGGTTATCAATGGATGGAAGGGAGGAGTCGTTGCAACAATCGCGATTTTCTTGCCGGCTTTTCTACTCGTGTTCGGAACGCTGCCGTTTTGGAACAGCCTAAGGCGGAGCCCGCGTATCAAAGGAGCGTTAACTGGAATAAATGCCGCAGTCGTCGGAATACTAATTGCCGCCTTTTATAATCCAATCTGGACAAGTTCGATTCATGCCCCAGAGGATTTTGCCTTTGCAGCCGTGTTATTTTCCATGTTGGCTTATTGGAAACTGCCGCCATGGATTGTGGTGGTGGCGGGAATAGCCGTCGGTTCACTATTTTCTATTATGTAAAAAGTCGTTCTTTTGGGGCGGCTTTTTTTAATGGATTGGAAAAACTAACATTCAAATCACCATTTGAATAAAAATGATTGACATTCAAACCTGTATTTGAATATGATATATTCAAACGAACATTTGAATGAAGAAGGTGTAAATATGACGGAACGTGATGTTTGCGAGATTAATTGTGTGGATAGTGAAAAAACCGCACGAGTCCAGCAGCAGCTTGAGAATAGCTCGCATATCCTAGAAGTCACCAAGCTTTTTAAAGCATTATCTGATGAAACGCGAATGAAAATTGCCTATGCACTTACGCTCGAAGACGAGCTTTGTGTTTGTGATGTCGCCCATATTGTCGGGGCGACAACGGCAACGGCCTCGCATCACTTACGTCATTTAAAAAGCCTTGGACTCGCAAAATACCGCAAAGAGGGCAAGCTGGTTTATTATTCCCTCGATGATGACCATGTAAAACAATTAATTCATATTGCCTTTGAGCACCAGGTAGAGGTGATAGACCGTGGGTGAAGCACTTGAAAAACAAGTTTATCGCGTTCAGGGTTTTTCCTGAACGAGCTGTGCTGCCAAGTTCGAAAAGAACGTAAAACACCTGGATGGTGTTGTGGATGCACAGGTCAATTTCGGAGCATCAAAGCTCACAGTCTATGGAAATGCCAGTCTGGAAGAACTGCATGAAGCTGGCGCGTTTGAAAAATTAACCATCTATCCAGAAAAAGAAAAGCGGGCACCCGTACCAAAAGAACCGTTTTGGAAGCGGTATTCGCTGTTGGGTTTGTCCTTATTGTTCCTAATCGCCGGGTACCTTTTTACAAGTAACCTTCTATTTGCTGCCGCCATTTTACTGGGAGGGTTTCCTCTTTTTAAAACAGGCTTGAAAAACCTAACTCGCCTCGAGTTTGATATGAAAACGCTGATGACGATTGCGATTATTGGGGCGGCGATTATCGGCGAGTGGAGTGAAGGGGCCGTTGTTGTCATCCTGTTTGCCATCAGTGAGGTGCTAGAGGGCTATTCCATGGACAAAGCAAGAGCCTCGATTCGCTCTCTGATGGAAATAGCGCCGGCAGAAGCTGTGGTTGTCAGAAATAGCCGAGAACTAATTGTAAAAGCAGAGGACATTGAAATTGGCGATATCATGCATGTCAAGCCGGGGCAGAAAATAGCAATGGATGGCATCATTATTGAGGGGGCGTCCTCCGTAAATCAAGCAGCTATTACAGGAGAGTCGGTCCCAGTTGAAAAGTCCGTCAATGACGAAGTGTTCGCAGGAACGCTTAATGAAGAAGGCTTTTTAAAAATAAAGGTCACCAAACTGAGCGAGGACACGACCATAGCAAAAATTATTCATTTAGTGGAGGAAGCGCAGGCGGAAAAGGCGCCGTCTCAGGCATTTGTCGACCGTTTTGCGAAATACTACACGCCGGTCATTATGGCGGTTGCAGCACTAGTTGCGGTGATGCCTCCGCTTATATTCGGAGCCAGCTGGCAGGAGTGGATTTACCAAGGGCTCGCCGTGCTGGTAGTCGGCTGTCCGTGTGCGCTGGTGATTTCTACACCAGTTGCAATCGTAACGGCCATCGGAAATGCCGCCCGAAACGGTGTCCTTATCAAAGGTGGCAGCTTTTTAGAAGAGACAGGTGCCTTAAGGGCAATTGCCTTTGATAAAACAGGTACATTGACAAGAGGGGTTCCGGTAGTAACCGATTTTATTAATTTTAGCGGGGACGATAACCTCCTTGAAAAAGTCGCCGCACTTGAGACCAAGTCCCAGCACCCGCTCGCGGGAGCGATTATAAAAAAAGCGGCACACACCGAATACGTGGTCGAAAACTTCTACTCGATTACTGGAAAGGGTATTAAGGGTTTAGTGGACGGCACGGAATATCGGGTCGGAAACGCAAAGCTTTTTACGGAAATTCCCGTGGAGGTTCAAAGCCACATTACCTTTTTACAAAAACAGGGTAAGACTGTGATGATCGTCGGTACGGAAAAAGGTATTCTTGCTTTGATTGCCGTTGCTGACGAGGTCCGCAATCACAGCCGCAGTGTCATTGAGCGTCTTCATCAGCTGGGGATTAATAAGACTGTTATGCTAACCGGTGATAACCGAGCGACGGCCGAGTCGATTGGCCAGCATGCTGGGGTTAGCAGCATTGAAGCAGAACTTTTACCAGAGGATAAATTAGCTTTTATAAAAAAATTGAAATCCCAATTTGGAAGAGTGGCGATGGTTGGTGATGGTATCAATGACGCCCCAGCCCTGGCTGCTGCGACCGTTGGAATCGCTATGGGCGGCGCCGGAACGGACACGGCGCTGGAAACAGCAGACATCGCTCTAATGAATGATGATTTGAACAAGCTGCCGTTTACGATCAAGCTAAGCCGGAAAACACTGCGGATTATTAAACAAAATATTACCCTGTCTATAGTGGTAAAGCTTTTGGCTCTGCTGCTTGTCGTACCCGGCTGGTTGACCCTTTGGATTGCCATCTTCGCAGACATGGGCATGACCTTGATTGTCAC
Organism: Neobacillus sp. PVCKKU3; assembly: GCF_058323225.1. Classification (NCBI taxonomy): domain Bacteria; kingdom Bacillati; phylum Bacillota; class Bacilli; order Caryophanales; family Bacillaceae; genus Neobacillus; species Neobacillus sp. PVCKKU3. The sequence goes on along the minus strand of NZ_JBLVQN010000007.1, from coordinate 69,566 downwards.
ATTAAATGGATTGCGTCTCTTGCGGGTTAAAGATTAAACAAGAGTTGACCTGTGGAATACACAGATATATTCTAGTATGTATCGAAAATTCAAGATCAGAAAAAACTAACCGTAATCGTAATATTTTCGTTTTAGAAAAAGAGAAATCGTAGGCCCGTATCAAAAAGGCTAATGGGGGGATAAACATGGGTCACCATCATCATCACCATCATGGACACGGACATGGCCACTCACACGGTCATTCACATACAAGCAATAAAAAAGCGTTATTAAGCTCATTTATTTTAATAGCGGCCTTCATGGTCGTGGAAGTTATAGGCGGGCTTTTAACCAACAGCCTGGCGCTTCTTTCAGACGCGGGGCATATGCTCAGCGACGCCGCTGCACTAGGGTTGAGCTTTTACGCAATTAAGCTTGGGGAAAAGGCAGTTTCGCAGGAAAAAACGTATGGCTATAAACGATTTGAAATTATTGCGGCTGCGTTAAACGGCTTAACATTGATTCTAATTTCGATTTATATTTTTTATGAAGCCTTCCATCGCTTTTTCAATCCGCCGGAAATTCAAAGCACGGGGATGCTGGTCATTTCCGTCACAGGTCTAATCGTGAACATTATTGCGGCCTGGATTTTAATGAAAGGCGACAAGGATGAAAATTTGAATGTCCGCAGCGCATTCCTCCACGTTCTTGGCGATATGCTAGGATCTGTTGGGGCCATTATAGCGGCATTGCTCATCATGTTCCTCGGCTGGGGCATCGCCGACCCGATTGCCAGTGTGATTGTTGCTGTGCTGATTCTAATCAGCGGATTTCGGGTCACGAAGGAATCTTTCCATATTTTAATGGAAGGGGCGCCGACACAAATTGATATAAATCAGGTGAAGGAGGCGCTCGGAAAAATTCAGTATGTAAAAGAAGTCCATGACCTCCATATTTGGAATATTACCTCCGGGTACCCGGTGTTGAGCTGCCATGTCACCATTTATGATGACGGGGTTCATGATGAAATTCTTGCCCAATCGCAGAAAATTCTCCATGATGATTTTCATATTGAACACAGCACAATCCAAGTCGAAAAAGAAGCAATCGGCTGTCCGAGTCCGCATGGTACGTGTAATTAAATGAAAACTCGCCGATTGGCGAGACTGTAAGGACGAAGACAGAGGTGTAGTTGAATTTATGCGTTAGGAAATTATAAAATTTGCAAAAATTTTATAATTTCTTATTAGCTAAAAAAGGAGCCGCCACGGCTCCTTTTTTAATTCAAACCTTATCTCATCGAATTAAAGCTTACAGCAATTTTTGCCCCAACAACGGCATTGTTTTTAACTAAAGCAATGTTGGCATCCAAGCTTTTTCCTTCTGTCAGTTCTTTCACCTTGCCGAGCATGAATGGTGTCACATCTTTACCTGTGATGTGGCGTTCTGCCGCCTCATTCAATGCTGTTTCGATGACGCCATTAATAAATTCCTCTTCCATGGCATGTTCTTCAGGAATAGGGTTGGCAATCACCGCTCCGCCTTTTAGGTTTAAATCCCATTTTACTTTTAAGGTAGAGGCGATTTCAGCGACATCATCGGCACGCAAGTTTAATGAAAACTCACTTGTACGTGTGTAGAATGCAGGGAGGACATCAGTTTGATAACCGATAACTGGTACGCCTTTTGTTTCTAAGTATTCCATCGTTAATCCTAAATCGAGAATTGATTTGGCACCTGCACAAATGACAGCCACGTTCGTTTGCCCAAGCTCCTCTAAGTCTGCTGAAATATCCATGGTAGTTTCGGCACCGCGGTGAACTCCGCCAATACCGCCGGTCACGAAGATATGAATATCGGCCAATTCAGCACAAATCATCGTTGCTGCTACTGTAGTTGCGCCAAGTTTTTTAGTCGCAAGCAAATAAGCCAGGTCGCGTCTTGATGCTTTTGCTACTCCGGAACTTTTCCCGAACATTTCTAACTCTTCATCCGATAATCCGATTTTAATTTTTCCATCAATGATAGCAATTGTAGCTGGAACGGCTCCATTGTCACGGATGATTTGCTCCACTTCACGGGCGGTTTGCACGTTCTGCGGATAAGGCATGCCATGAGAAATGATCGTAGATTCTAGGGCAACGATTGGTTTTCCTTGTTCCTTTGCGGTACGTACTTCTTCAGATAATGTAATATATTCTTTCATGACTTATTCCCCCATGTCTTTTAATAGTTGTTCTGCAGATAAATCCTGTCGAACCGTATATGGTGATTGTAAAGTTTTCGAAGCATTGATACTTCCGGCCTTAGCAATTTCCAATAATGTCCTACCTTCTAGCCAAGAGTAAATAACAGCCGAAGAAAAAGCATCTCCCGCCCCGGTTACATCGACGATTTCCTTCGCTTCAATAGGGGGTACATGGAAAATGCCTTCCTCTTTATTCCCAATCATGGAGCCTTCTTTTCCATTAGTGATGACCACATTGGAAATCCCCAAAGACAGCCATTTTTCCACGGCGTTTTTCCAATCTGAATCATTTTCGATTTCATGCTGAAAATAGGTTTCCGATTCATCCCGATTCGTAATGAGCCATGTTACACCATCAAGTTCATCTGGCAAACGGTTCATCTTTGGTGATGAAACAGGTATTAAGACGATCGGTAGGTTATGGCTTTTGGCAAAATGACACAAATATTGGACCGTTTCTTTTGGGCAATTTAAATCGACGATGATACATTTTGATTGTGTAAAAAATCCCTCATGCTTCCGCAGTAATTCAGGTGTAATGGCTTCATATACATCCATATCCGCAAGCGCAATGACTAATTCACCGTTGGAGTCCAAAACTGCTGTGTAGGAGCCGGTTGCTTTTTCCGGGAATTTGGAGACAGTCTCTAAATTCATGTATGACGCTGATGAATCCTCAATAATGGTCCAGTCCTTATCAGCACCGGCAGCAGATATAAGTGAAACCTCCAGCCCTAGGCGACCCAAGTTTTCAGCGATATTCCGGGCAACCCCGCCGGCATTCTGGGTGACATAGCTGGGATTGGAAGTACCCAGCTGTGCCTGCCCTTTAATATGAAATTTACGGTCAATATTCGCTCCACCAATGCAAATGACATGCTGTGATTCACTTAGAATATAGGCCCTACCTAAAATATGGCCTTTTTTGATCAGCCCAGAAATCATGTTAGCAATCGAAGGCCGAGACAATTCTAAATTTTGCGCAAGCTCTTGCTGCGAAATATAGGGGTTTTTCCGGATTAAATCGAGAATCAATTGTTCTTTCTCAGTCAGTTTTTCAGGCATAAACTCACCCCATAAATTACACTAATCTAAAATTGCCTTAATCAGTGCTATTATTGTTTTGGATTAAATGTCTTTAATTCATCACGTGTTTCAGGAACCTTTACAGCACCTGATTTGATTTTTTCAATCCAGTCTTTAACGGTTGCATCAATATCGGCTTTGTTTGCTGCCTTTTGATTGATTGGTGCTAGGCCGACACCATCTTCGGCTAAACCGTATAGTGCAACTTTACCACCAGGGAAATTACCGTCTTTTGTTTTAGTGGCAAGGTCTTTAACTGCTACATCCACACGTTTTAGAGCAGAGGTAAGGACCACATCCTGACCCATGTCAGCTTGGTCACGGTCAACACCAATAGCCCAAATTGCTTTGTCCGGATTTTTTGCCTTTCTGTCATTAGCTTCCTTGAATAGTCCAACCCCTGTTGCACCTGCAGCGTGGAAGATGACGTCCGCTCCTGAAGAATACATTTTAGAAGCGATTGCTTGTCCAACCTCAGCTTTATCAAATGCACCCGCATATTGAACATCGACTTGTACCTCCGGTTTAACAGCTTTAACTCCAGCTATGAAACCAGATTCGAAGCGCTCGATAACGGGAATTTCCATTCCTCCTATAAATCCGATATGGTTAGATGTTGTTGTTTTTGCCGCTGCTATTCCCGCAAGAAATCCTGCTTCCTGCTCTTTAAAAAGAATGCTCGCCACGTTTGGAAGCTTTACTTCAGCATCGACGATGGCAAATTTAGAATCTTTTTGTTGCTTTGCAATTTCTTCAACTGCAGACGGCATTAAGAAGCCAATCGCATAAACTAAGTCAAATTTTTCGCGAACTAGTCTGTTTAAATTTGTTGTATAATCGGCATCCGATTTTGAAGCAAGGTAATCATATCCGCCTCTCCCCTTCTTCAAGCCATTTTCCTTACCAAATGCTTGCAGGCCTTCCCAAGAAGATTGGTTAAAGGATTTATCATCGACACCGCCGATGTCAGTCACCATACCAACAGAAAATGTGTCCTTTTTGCCGCCGCCAGTGTTCTCGTTATCGTTACTTTTTCCACATGCACCCAAGAGCGTGCCTGCTGCAAGAACAAGTGATAGTGCCATACCAATTTTACGTTTTTTCATTTTGTGTGCCTCCCTAAGTTGTATTTAAGCGTTTTGAACTTTTGTTTATCGTATAAACTTTCGTTTGTATTATACGACTTAAAAAATTCTAGGTCAACCTTTTTAAATAAATACTAATTCTTAGTATTTCCAAAAAAACATTTCATGTGCTGTTTAAACGAAATTGATATGGATAATCTATTGAAGGTGGTTAATTTTTACAAAAATGACAACTATTAAAGGAGGCTGGGCAGTGTTACTAGTACCGCGTGAGTTAGACAAACTTATGATTGTGGTAGCCGCTGATCTTGCTAGAAGAAGACGGGAAAGAGGCTTGAAATTAAACTATCCCGAAGCTGTTGCCTTAATAACCTATGAAGTGTTAGAAGGGGCAAGAGACGGAAAGACGGTAGCGGAATTAATGAAATATGGGGCTACCATATTAACGCGTGATGATGTTATGGAAGGAATTCCGGAAATGATTGACGACATTCAGGTAGAAGCTACTTTCCCTGACGGAACAAAACTTGTGACTGTTCATGATCCAATTCGATAAAAAGCAACAGGAGGGATAACCAAATGGAATGGGAACCAGGTCAGTTATTTTTAAAAGAGGAACCTATCATCTGCAATGAGGGTCGTGAAATACACAGGGTTAGAGTAACTAATACAGGAGACCGGCCGGTCCAAATCGGTTCGCACTATCATTTCTTTGAAGTAAATGAAGCCCTGAAGTTTAATAGAGATGACGCTTTTGGAAAACGGCTAAATATTCCTGCCGGGGCAGCAGTTCGTTTCGAACCAGGTGATGAAAAAGAAGTAGAATTGGTTTGCTTTGGAGGGGAACAAAAGGTTTATGGATTTAATAATAAAACTGATGGGTCTGTTGAAAGTGGGTGTGGAAAATGAGTTTTGAAATGCCGCGCAAGCAATATGCCCAGATGTTTGGGCCAACTACTGGAGATTCGATTCGTCTAGCGGATACCAATTTAATCATCCAAATTGAAAAGGATTATACTACCTATGGTGAAGAGGTTGTCTTTGGGGGCGGAAAGGTCATCCGCGATGGAATGGGACAGCATCCGCTTGTCACCCGCGGCGATGGGATACCTGATGTCGTGATAACTAATGTAGTTATATTAGATTACACCGGAATTTTTAAAGCAGATCTAGCGATTCGTGACGGGAAAATTTCCGGAATCGGAAAAGCGGGAAATCCACTGGTGATGGATGGGGTAGATATCGTCATCGGGGCTTCTACTGAAATCATTGCCGGTGAAGGAATGATTGTGACAGCAGGCGGCATTGACACACACGTCCATTTTATTAATCCAGAACAGGTCCCTGTTGCCCTTTCAGCGGGGCTAACTACTTTAATTGGCGGTGGCACAGGTCCATCTGCAGGTTCAAGGGCGACAACGGTTACACCGGGCGAATGGAATATCCATCGCATGCTTGAGGCAGTCGAGGGCCTGCCGATCAATGTTGGTTTGACCGGAAAAGGCCAAGCAGCAACCGAAGAACCGCTGGCTGAACAAGTACGGGCCGGTGTAATTGGACTTAAGGTTCACGAAGACTGGGGTGCTACACCTTCAGCCCTTGACCATGCTTTGCAGGTAGCGGATCAATATGATGTGCAAGTGGCACTTCACGCGGACACCTTAAATGAAGCAGGTTTTGTTGAAAATACGATGGCGGCGATTAAAGATCGTGTGATTCACATGTATCATACGGAAGGCGCCGGAGGCGGGCATGCACCTGATTTGATTAAATCAGCAAGCTTTATGAATGTCCTGCCGTCTTCCACAAATCCGACGCTTCCATATACCATCAATACAATTGATGAGCATCTTGACATGCTGATGGTTTGCCACCATTTGAATCCTTCCGTACCGGAAGATATTGCCTTTGCCGATTCCAGGATTAGAAAGGAAACGATTGCTGCTGAAGATATCCTGCAGGATATGGGGGTTTTTAGCATGACCAGTTCCGATGCCCAGGCAATGGGCCGGGTTGGCGAGGTGGTCACCCGGACTTGGCAGGTAGCCGACAAGATGAAACTGCAAAGAGGCTCTTTGCAAGGGGACAACAAACTATCTGATAATAACCGGGCCAAGCGTTATATTGCAAAATATACGATTAACCCAGCGATTACCCATGGGATTGCAGATTATGTCGGGTCGATTGAAGTAGGGAAAATCGCTGACCTTGTCATTTGGTCACCCGCATTCTTCGGGGTGAAACCGGAATTGGTAATAAAAAGCGGCTTCATTGTCATGGGGATGATGGGGGATGCCAATGCTTCTATTCCAACACCGCAGCCGGTAGTTTGCCGGCCGATGTATGCTGCCACTGGTAAGGCATTGGCGAAGAGCTCGATTACATTTGTGTCGCAGGCGGCTTATGAAGGTAAAGTTCATGAAAAGCTTGGCTTAGAAAAAATTATTCTGCCTGTCCACGGAATCCGGAAGCTAACCAAAAAAGACATGAAGCTCAACTCTGAAACACCTGAGCTTTCCGTAGATCCGCAAACATATGAGGTAAGAGTGAACGGGGAGCATATCACATGTGAGCCAGCTGAAAAATTACCGATGGCCCAAAGATATTTCCTATTTTGAGGTGAAAAAGCATGTTAATTGAACGAATTGAAGCCAATATTGAAAATATGGAAAAGGAAGAAATCTTCAGACGCCATATTGAAAAAGTATACCTTGAAAGTGATCATCTCGTGAAACGTGTCCAGCGAGTTAAAACGGACCACGGCCGGGAAATCGGCATTCGCCTGAAGGACCCACGTGACCTTGTGGCCGGAGATGTGTTGTTTATGGATGAAAAAAATATGATTGTCGTTGACGTAATCGCTGATGATTTAATCGTCATTAGTCCCCGTAATTTGAAAGAAATGGGGACCATCGCGCATCAATTGGGTAATAGGCACCTTCCAGCCCAATTTGAGGGTGATGAGATGATGGTGCAATACGATTATCTTGTAGAAGACCTGCTAAAGGAGCTGGAGATTCCCTATAAACGGGAAAATCGAAAAGTGAAGCAGGCGTTTCGCCATATTGGTCATAGTCATGGAGAGTAAATTATTAGCACTGTTTCAGCTTTGTGATTCCAATTTTCCAACAGGAGCTTTTAGTCATTCCTACGGTTTGGAAAGCTATATCCAAGAGAATACGGTTCATAATTCTGAAACCTTTTCACAATGGCTGCAGGTTTATATTGACGAGCAGCTCATCTATTCAGATGGGCTTGCAAGTCTCCTTGTATATCAGGCATTGGAAGAGGATGATCTTGCTCGGGTCTGGAAGCTGGATCGATTATTGACTGTCCAAAATTTGCCGCGGGAAACGCGGGAGGGCAGCCAAAGAATGGGTGAGCGGATGTTAGAGCTTGTTCAGTCTTTATATGATGCACCTGTTCTAGCAATTTATAGAAAAAGGATTAGCGCAAAGCAATCGTTTGGTCATCCTGCGATTGTCTTTACGATGGCAGCCCACTATCTTGGTGTACCAAAACCAACAACTGTTTTATTTTACCTCTATTCAGTTGTATCCAGCATTGTTCAAAATGCCGTACGGGGGATTCCATTAGGGCAGACGGCAGGTCAGAGAATCCTTCATGATATTCAGCCTGTTTTAATAGCAGCTGTTGAAAAAATAGGTCAGATGGATGAAGAGGACTTTGGCATTGTCTCGCCTGGTATCGAATTATCCCAAATGAGGCATGAACGTGTGAATATACGAATTTTCATGTCATAAAAAAAGAAAGGATGTTTTCAATATGGATCCAATTAAAATCGGTGTAGGCGGCCCTGTTGGGGCAGGAAAAACGATGTTAGTGGAAAAATTAACACGTAAATTGAATGATGAAATTAGCATGGCAGTTGTGACAAATGATATCTATACAAAGGAAGATGCTAAATTTTTAATGCAAAACGGCGTACTTCCTTCTGACCGGATTATTGGCGTGGAGACCGGCGGCTGTCCGCATACGGCCATTCGTGAAGATGCTTCAATGAATTTTGCGGCAATTAACGAACTAAAAGAAAAACATCCGGATGTCGAGCTGATTTTTGTGGAAAGCGGCGGCGATAATCTGGCAGCCACCTTCAGCCCGGAATTGGTCGACTTCTCCATCTATATTATTGATGTGGCTCAAGGAGAAAAAATTCCGCGCAAGGGCGGGCAAGGAATGATTAAATCGGATTTATTTATTATCAACAAGACCGATTTAGCCCCGCATGTCGGAGCAAGGCTTGACGTCATGGAGTCAGATACAAAGGTTTTCCGCGGTGACAAACCATTTGTCTTTACCAATCTAAAAGATGATTCAGGGCTGGATCATGTGATTGATTGGTTAAAGGAAAATGCATTATTAAAAGGATTGGCCTAACCATGAAGGACTGGACAGGTGTTCTTCATCTCGAAGCAGAGGAACGGAAAGGAAAGACTGTCGCGAAAAATGTGTATTTTCAGGGCGCATTTAAAGTAATGCGCCCTATTTACCATGATAATTCCGGTCAGGCCTGCTATTATTTATTAAATCCTGGCGGCGGCTATTTGGATGGTGACCGCTATCAAATGAAGGTTTCCCTCGGTGAGAATGCCAGGATGACACTGACCACTCAAGGAGCCACAAAGATTTATAAAACACCGAAAAGGCATGCCTACCAGGAATCAGAGATTACTCTTCAGGCAGGCAGCTACCTTGAGTTTATTCCTGATCCGTTAATTGCTTATCAGAATGCGAAATATAAACAAAAAAATGTGATTCGGATGGACAAAACTGCCACTTTTCTTTATTCGGACATCATTACCCCTGGCTGGTCACCAGAAGGAGAACATTTCAGCTATGAAACAATCCAATTGTTGAATGAGATTTACATTGATGATGAACTCGTAGTTTACGACCATATAAAATTAAAACCATCCCAGCAAAATTTAAGTGGTCTCGGTTTTATGGAGGGGTATTCCCACTTGGGCTCGATGCTTGTGGTTGGGATGCAGTCCGGCAGTTCCTTGCTTGACCAGTTATATTTAGCAATTGAAATGAATACAAATGATTATAAAGTTGGACTGTCCTCACTGCCAGTCCCGGGATTTACGTTACGCGTGTTTGCGAATTCCACTCAGGTGATTGAAAAAATTTTTTCGGACATTCATCGGATGATTAGCCAGGAATGGTTTAGCAGGAAACCAAGCTTTCTTAGAAAATATTGATAGTTAACCCGGTAAACCAAAATGGCTGCCGGGTTTTTAATAGATAGATAAAAGTAAGTTGGGGAGGAAAGAAAATGGATGTTACCTTTTTTTCGGTATTGACGTTAGGGTTTATTTTGGGCATCAGGCATGCGATTGAACCGGATCATGTGATTGCAGTTTCGACGATTGCAAGCCAGAGCAAAAAGCTTTGGCATGCATCGCTTGCCGGCGTTTTTTGGGGAATTGGGCATACAGCCACACTATTTATTATTGGGATTTTGTTAATTTTAATGAAAAATGATATTCCGGAAAAATGGTCTATGACGTTGGAATTTTTGGTCGGAATTATGCTTGTATACTTAGGTATCGCGGCGATGTTATCGATTCGAAAAAAACGTACGACTAACCACCAACATGGCCACGTACATAATCCTGCGATTGTAAATCGGGGCAGATATTATAAATCCTTATTCATCGGGTTTGTTCACGGGCTTGCCGGCAGTGCGGCAATGGTGCTGCTGACGATGAGCACGGTTCATTCGGTGTGGCAGGGAGCATTATATATTATCGTGTTTGGCATAGGTACGGTCATTGGCATGTTAATTTTTACAACAATTATTGGCATTCCGTTCATTATGAGTATGAAACAAATGGTTACAAGTAAGGCCTTGATTTTAACTGCAGGCGCTGTAAGTACTGTGTTTGGGTTTTACTATATGTATAATCTAGGCATAAATGATGGTTTATTTAACCTTTGGATGTAACCTCCGCATACGTCTTTAAGTTTATGGAAAAACTCTAATTGAAAAAAGGAGGTTAAGGGCATGTTTGAAAATTTTGAAGTCAACCATTTATTTGAGGATTCAGTCCGAAAACACCCGCATTTTTCACTAAGTATTGAGGGTCAAGAGTATAAGGGAATGGTTAAAGATGATAAAATCCATTGGTATCAGCCCCACCCCAAACAAAGGTTTGAAGAAGAGCATGTAAGTGCAGTTGAATCCCAGGTCTATGATATGATGCAAGAGCATCTCGAGTAACGGCAAAAGGATGTCCAAAAAGGGCATCCTTTTAACTTTTATTAAAATCTAGGCATGACTTTTCTAGCAGCCAGAAACAGCCATGTGCATAACACGAAAGGCATGGTCAATGCCGGAAGTCCGTATGGTAAGAGCCAGGTTACAACACTGCCGGCAATGGGAACGGTTAAACAAGCAGCGATAATACCAGTTATTAGTGGATATTTGGCGTTTTCTTTAAATACAATGGCTACAGCAATCATTGTTAGTATTGCATTGTATCCGTAAAGCCCCATAAAAATCAAATGATGTTCTGCACCAAGGCCGTATGATGTTAACAAAGCCGCTGCATTCCCGATGATTGCGTAAACTCCCAATCTCCATCCTGCCCAAAACACTGCGATAAAAAGTAACACCCCGGACAAATTGTTATCCAGAAAAAAAATTTGTCCAATTCCATTCACAGCACCATCAAGCCAGTCTGTCTCCCCTTTGATATTTAACGTCCAATTAGATAAAGATTGTGGGGTGAGATTTGGGCTTATCTTAAATGAAACCAGGCGGTAAGTAGTGAGCAGCAAGAACCAGGTTAGGACAATAAATGGAAATGTAAGAACTGGTATCCCCGTTTGCCGCATGAAATGGGCCATCGCAGCTGTAAAAACGGATGCAATGGCAGCTCCAACCAATGCAATGAGAAATCGGTCATCACCGCTTAGAAATAAGGAAAGGGCCATCCCAGTGAGTACTGAATTATATCCATATAACCCCTGATTGACGCTTTCTGCATCAGCCCCGCCAATTTTTCCGATTAAAGTTCCGATAACAGCTGACAAAAGTGTGACCACCCCTAGAGAAACGGAGGCGATGGTGATTGCAGCCAGAATAATAAACCCAGAGATGGCATTTTCAATTAAAATTACTTGAGAGATTCCTTTTAAAGTAGACACCAGCAGCCATTTCAATGAGTCCTTGTTCATACTATTACCTGTATTGTCATGAATGACAACCACTCCTTTGCAGAGAATGAAAGCAGCAAATTGATTTTTTAAAGAAACCCTTAATAAAATTCCCTGAGGATTAAGAAAGTATGAGGATAAAGAAGGTAATCTTGTTAAATTAAACTTTAATTAGTCCAAATTAATCTTGAATGGTCTTTTGGGGGTTCAAAAAAACCAAAACAGTCCAAGAGTCAATAAATAAAAATATTTCAGTAAAGTCAAAATAGATAAAATATTCTATTGTAATATTATCATCAATTAATTTATAATTTTTTTATCACCTTGTTATATAACATCTTTGAGGGGAAATTTGCAGTACATAACAGAGGGGGAAAATTATGTTTGAGAAACTGGTCACAATCATTACAGGTTATTTATGGAGCCCGCCACTCATCGTCTTCATCGTTGCGGTAGGGCTGTACTTTAGTTTCCGCACCGGATTTTTGCAAATTCGTCATTTTAAAGAAATGATTCGGTTAATCTCTTCCGGTAAAAGTTCCAATGAGGGGGTATCTTCCTTTCAAGCATTGGCCATGTCATTATCAGGCCGTATAGGTGTCGGGAACATTGCTGGAACGGCAACGGGAATTGCCTTTGGAGGACCAGGTTCTGTGTTTTGGATGTGGGTGATTACCTTTATTGGTGCAGCATCCGCTTTTGTGGAATCCACACTTGCGCAAATTTACAAGGAAAAGCAGGACGGAGAGTATCGAGGCGGTCCGGCCTTCTATATTGAAAAAGGGCTTGGATGGAAATGGTTTGCGGTTATTTTTGCGATTGCCACTCTCCTTGCTATGGCTGTATTGATGCCGGGTATTCAGGCAAACTCCATCGCAGAGGGCATCAGCAATGCATTTGGCATTGACAGGACGGTTACTGGTTTAGTAGTTGTGGTCCTAATGGGTCTTATTATTTTCGGCGGGGTTAAGCGTATTGCTAGAGTCGCAGAAGTTGTCGTGCCGTTTATGGCCGGTGCATATTTATTGATTGCTATTGCCATCATTGCGGTTAATTTTGATAGAATTCCAGAAGTATTTTCCCTTATTTTTAAGAGTGCTTTCGGAGCAGAAGAAATGTTTGGCGGAATACTCGGTTCGACCATCATGTGGGGTGTAAAACGCGGTCTATATGCGAATGAAGCAGGACAAGGTACAGGTGCCCACCCCGCAGCGGCAGCAGAAGTATCACACCCGGCAAAACAAGGACTTGTACAAGCATTTTCGATCTATCTTGATGTATTCCTAGTCGTTACATCGACTGCACTTATGATTTTATTTACAAATTCGTATAATACCATTAATGAAAAAACTGGAAAAATCCTAGTTGAGCACCTCAAGGGAGTGGAGAGTGGTCCTGCTTTCACGCAAGCGGCAGTTGATACCATCCTGCCTGGATTAGGTTCAGGATTCATTGCTATCGCTTTATTCTTCTTTGCTTTTACAACCATATTTGCCTATTACTATATTGCAGAAACCAATCTTGCCTATTTAGTAAAAGGTAAAAATAGAAAATTGTCTATGACAGTTTTAAAGATTGTTCTCTTAGGTGCTACTTTCTATGGGTCCGTAAAAACAGCAGCAACCGCGTGGGCCATGGGGGATATCGGACTTGGAATAATGGTATGGTTGAACTTGCTGGCCATTCTTTTATTATTCAAACCAGCACATATTGCTTTAAAGGATTATGAAGCACAGCTGAAGCAAGGGCTGGATCCAGAGTTCAATTCAACAAAACTGGGTATCAAGAATGCAGATTTCTGGGCTGATGGTTATAAAAAGTCTGAAAAAGATGAACAGAAACGTGTAGCAAATTAAGCAAAAAAATGTATAAAGCAGGACAAGGCAGCAGGGAGGAGTACCAATTTCCTGCTGCCTTTATTTATTTCCTTAATGTTATGATAAAACAAGTGCCCTGCCCCACTTTACTTTCAACCGTAATTTCTCCGCCGTGTGCTTCCACTAATTGTTTTACAATGGCAAGGCCCAGCCCAAAGCCGCCGGTTGCCCTTGATCGGGATTTATCCACTCTATATAAACGGTCAAAAATATAAGGGAGGTCCTCTTGAGGTATGCCAACTCCCTGATCCTGAATGTTAAGCCGGATGGTTTCGTTCTCTTCCAGCACTGTGATAAAGGTTGTCGTACCCTCTTTCGAGTATTTAAGACTGTTATCGAGCAGGTTTAAGATTACTTGTTCAAACCGAACTGAGTCTATTTCTACAGACAAACTTTTCGGACAATCTACGAATAAACGAATTCCCTTATTATTAAAGGCAGGCAGCACTTTTTCATAGACCGACTTTAAAAAAATACATAATTCCACTTTTTCCTTAATAATAGAAAATGCGTTTTGGTCTAACTTCGCCAGGTCAAATAACTCCTTCAATAATTCGCTGACACGCTGGGATTCTTCCTGGATGATATTCAGGTATTGGTCCCTGTCCTTTTCATCCAGCCCCTGTCTCCTAGCGATATCAGCGTATCCGCTAATATAGGTCAGCGGCGTTCGCAGTTCGTGTGAAACACTGGCCAAAAATTCATTTCGTTCTTTTTTTAGGTGATTTAGGTCATTCGCCAATGTTTCAATGGATTGGGATAGTTCCCCTAATTCATCCCGGGAAGGCGTAGGAAGTGTGACGGAAAAATCCCCTTTACTTAATTTTTTAGTTGCTTCCGTCATTGATATTAGCGGTTTCGTTAAAACCTTTGATAAAAAGAAAATCGTAATCAGAATAAAGAAGAGAATCAATAGAGACGCCAAAAGAAAATGCTTATTCAATTGTGTAATCAGTTTTTGAACCTCAACCGTGTTCTTGAACATATAAACATATCCGGCTTTTTTTCCATGGCTATTATAAGCTGTCAGGGTTGCGATATAAGGTTCCTTTTGCCAATCATCTTCTATGATACTTCCATTTCGCGGAAGGTTAGGGATTGACTTTTTTAGTACTGCTTGAATATTGCTATCCATATTTCCAGAAGAAACTAGAACATTTCCCTTTGTATCTGTAATCACGACTTCTGTATCCGTGTGGGATTCCATTAAACCTATATGATGCAGAGTGGAGGGGTCTGCACTAATTTCTAAGACAGCACGATGACTGTTTCCCCTAGCCTGCAGTACGTGTATTTCCCGGTCCACTTGTGAATGAACTAAATTGTTATGAAGAAATCCCATCGAAAAGACTTCGATGACTAATATGCAGAAAAAGAACCATAAACCGAATTTAATGGAAATTTTCATAATTTACTCCGTTGCGATTCCGATCCCTCATTAACCCATTTATAGCCGACTCCCCATACAGTGAAAAGATGCTGATTAATCGGAAACCCGGCATTTCGTAATTTATCTCGTAGATTACGAATATGGGAATCAATGGTTCGGTCGTCGATATTGGATTCTAGGCCCCAAATAGTCGAAAGTAAATGCTCACGGGAGAATACCTTTTGTGGATTTTTTAAGAATAAACCAATTAGAGCAAATTCTTTAGGTGTGACTGAAACAGGCTGGTTTTGATATTTTAATTCAACTGAATCTTCTTTCCATTCCAATCCTTTAAAAACTAAATGTTGATCCTTGTCTTGGCCGGTTCTTCTTAAAAGTGCTTCCACTCTAGCTAATAGTTCCGCTTCGTGAAAAGGTTTGGTTATATAATCATCAGCGCCTTTTTTCAGCCCTTTCACTACGTCTGCCGTTTCACTTCGAGCCGTAAGCATGATGATTGGGACATCTGAAAACTCCCGGATTTTTTGGCAGGTTACCCAACCGTCCATTTCCGGCATCATCACATCCAAAATAACCAGGTCGGATTTCTCCCTTTTTAAAAAATTTAACGCCTGTTTACCGGATTCTGCTTTAATGCAACGGTAGCCGTTTGGTGTGAGGTAAAGGCCCAAAAGGTCAAGCATTCGAATTTCATCATCGACAAGAAGAATTGTTTTCATATTTCCACCACCTATACCATGTTTATACCATAATGATAGAAGAATAGTTCCCTGATTTTTTACAAAAAAAGCAATTTAAATTGTTCCTGTATCAAGAATATGTACTGATGACCTTTAAAAGGTTTGGATTTCGTCATTTTTTCTCCATAAAACCTGCACGTTTGTGTGTTAGACTAATTCTATTAAAATGGTATTTAAGGTGATATCATGTACAATTTATTTAGCCAAATTAGTGCAGTATTAAGTAAACCATTTTTTGAGATGGCCAATAGTTTAGAATCATGGCCGATTATTTTTGCTATAATTCTAGGGTTGGTAGGAGCCCTTGCCCCCTGCCAGCTGACAGGGAATATTAGTGCCATAACCCTTTATGGCAACCGTTCGATTCAACGGAAAATTGCCTGGAAGGATGTTTTCTTTTTTACTCTGGGGAAAATAATCGCATTTTCTCTATTAGGTGTTTTGGTTTGGCTGCTGGGAAAAGAAATAGAACAAAATCTTACCTTTGTTTTTCCATGGCTACGTAAGATTATGGGCCCATTATTAATTTTTGTGGGACTATTTATGATAGGAATCATAAAATTGAAAGGGACTTTCAATCTTTTTAAGGGAACAAAAGAGTACAAACATGAAAATCCTTTTGGATCCTTTATGCTTGGGTTTAGCTTTTCGCTTGCCTTTTGTCCGACCATGTTTATTCTGTTTTTTGTTACCTTAATGCCCGTTGTGCTTGCCAGTCCATATGGATTTATTCTTCCTCCTGTATTTGCCCTTGGTACTGCCATTCCATTATGGATTATCATTTTAATCATTTGGTATCTCGGTGGAAGCGGTGCAATCATGAAAAAAGGGAGAAAGTTTGGGGCATTCATTCAAAAAGCTGCTGGCATCATTTTGTTGCTTTTAGGAATTTTTGATACGTTAACTTATTGGTCTTTATAAAAATAAAAGCCGACCATAAGGTTTAACGGGTTTACTTTAGAGGTGCAATCATTATAAACTACACAGCAAAACGCACTTGAATTCACAATATGATTCACAGTGCGATTTTTATTGATTTATCACCATTTTAGAGAATTTTAATTGCTTAAATAAAGTTCACTTGATTTTTTTGAAACATAAGAAGTCTTATTCTTAATTGAGTAATTTGTGGTAGTAAAATAAGCGAAGATTTTTCCGTTAAATGTAGAATTGGGCTCATTCAGGCGTAAATAAGGGAAGGTTTTTCGCTTAAACAAAGCAAAATACCCAATACTGAAGTTTTTTTAGTCAATAGGGGAAATTTCTTCGCCTATTTAAGTTATTTTTAATCTTATTTATTATTTAAGGGAAATTCCTTCCCTTATTTATCAAATGAACTTATACAACTTACGGTCGCTTTAGTGAAAAAAGGCTTAGAGACATTTTCATCTCAAAGCCTTATGGACTGTGCAATATACTATGATTTGTGTTGTAAAAATTATGTTATTTACTAATACTGCTACCAAAGGGTTTCGGCTTTTACTTTTATCTAAATTATTTCAAACTGCGGTTCAAGAAAGCCTTCGTCCGTTCATGCTGCGGTTTTTCAAAAAGCTCAGCTGGATGGCCAGATTCAACAATCTCCCCGTTATCCATAAAAATAACACGGTTGGCTACCTCTTTGGCAAAGCCCATTTCATGGGTTACGACAATCATCGTCATGTGTTCTTTGGCTAGTTCCTTCATTACCTGCAGAACCTCTCCTGTTAACTCCGGGTCCAAAGCAGAAGTCGGTTCATCAAACAGCAGTATATCAGGATTCATCATCAGAGCACGCGCGATGGCTACCCTTTGTTTTTGTCCGCCTGATAAGTTAGCTGGGTAGGCATTCGAGTGACCGGCAAGGCCAATTTTTTGCAGTATTTCTGCGCTCTGCTGTTGGATAGTGGCGAAAGACTCCTTTTTTACCAATCTAGGGGCAAGCTCCAGGTTTTCCTTAACCGTTAAGTGTGGAAAAAGGTTAAAGTGCTGGAAGACCATACCCATCTTGGCGGTAATATTCTTGATATCGGCAGGTCTAGAATAGACGCCATCCTTCACCAAATAATCTCCGGAAACACGGATGCTTCCTCCGTCAATTGTTTCAAGCTGTACCAGGCTGCGAAGCATCGTACTTTTTCCAGAACCGGAGGGGCCGATCACCGCCACTACATCATTTTTATTTACATCAAAGGTAATTTGTTTTAGTACATCTAAATTGCCATAGGACTTTTTTAGATTCGACACTTCGATTATTGCCATATCTGTTCAGCCCCTTTCTTATGCAAATTTGAACCGCTTCTCAAACCATTTAAAGAACATCGTTAAGATTAACGTCATAATTAAATAAATAATACCGGCCACAAGGAAAGGTGTAATCGTAAAATCACGGTTTACCGCTGTTTCCGCAAAGTGGAGCAATTCTGGAACAGCAACGGCATAAAGGAGAGCGGTGTCCTTAACTAGTGTCACTGATTCGTTTGCCACTGCCGGAAGAGCAATGCGGAACATCTGCGGCAAAATGACGCGTGTCAATGTTTGAAATTTATTTAAGCCAAGAACCTGGGCCGCTTCATATTGGCCTTTATCAATGGCTAATAGTCCGCCGCGAAAAATTTCCGCAAAATAGGCCGCATAGTTCAGGATAAACCCTAAACAAGCTGCAACAAAGCGATCTAACACCAAATATTCACCGATAACTGGAATCATCGGCAATCCGAAACAAATGAATAATAGCTGCAGCAAAAGCGGCGTGCCGCGCATCACATAAATATAGCCCTGGGCAATCCAGGATAACGTCTTAAAGCGGCTTCTGACTGCCAATGTCAATAAAAAGCCTAGCGGTATCGATACGACAATGGCAATTAAAAACAACAGGATGGTCATCTGTGCCCCTTCGAGCATGGGTCCAAGAATGGAGTCGATATAATCAAATGACATAGAAGGATTCCTCCAAAAACAAAACAGGGTTTCCCATGGAAATCCTGTTCCGTATAATCTTCATTATTATTATTTTAAAACTTTATCTTCGCCAAACCACTTTTCTGAAATTTTCGCGGCAGTGCCGTCTTCGTTCATTTCATCTAAGGCTTTTTGCAGTTTATCTAGAAGCTTTTCATTTCCTTTTTTTACACCGATTCCGTACTCTTCAGGAGCAAGGGATTCATCGAGAATTTTAAAGGATTCTTTTTCTTTGGACATGTAATACTTAATAACAACCTCATCAATGACAACAGCATCCAAACGGCCACTCTTTAGGTCGTTCAACGCAAGGACGTTGTCTTTGAATTCTGTTACTGTTTTGATTTTGTCTTTAATTGGATTAGCATCTAAGGCATCCGATGCAGAAGAAAGAGATTGCAAGCCAACCACTTTGCCTTCTAAATCAACTAATTTTTTTATGTTAGAATCAGAGCGAGTAACAACTACCTGGGCATTTTTTAAATAAGGCTTTGTAAAAAGTACTTTCTTTTTACGTTCATCTGTAATAGTGTAACCGTTCCAGATGAGGTCGATTCGGCCAGAGCTTAATTCGGACTCTTTTGTTTTCCAATCGATAGGCTGGAATGTAACCTTTTGACCCATTTTTTCAGCCGTTGCTTTTGCATAATCAATATCAAAACCAACAATTTCGTTCTTTTCATCGCGGAATCCCATAGGGGCAAATTTATCATCGATACCAATGACTAGCGTGTCGTCGGCCTTAGCTGCTTTTTCAGCGGAATTGGAAGAACATCCCGTTACGATGGAAAATACGGCAGCTATTGATAGAATCATAGTTGCTAAACGTTTCATTGTTATATAAACCACCTTTATATTTAATTTTTACTTTAATCCTTTATCACACTACCATATTATAATACTAAAATACTATCTAGTACAATAGCAGTATAATAAAAATAATATTAAGAATATTAAATACATACTGTGCTTTGGAGTATTAACCAAAAGAGTTTATTTATTTTTTTGTAGGAAATAAAAATAATGAAAGAACAGGCATTATAATTTTTCAAGACTTCTTTGAGGCTCGAAATATAGTTTCCTAAATTCCTACTATGGATATATATAAATCCATAATTTCTGCACATTTATTTAGTAATATTCAATTTAAATTAACTTGTAAGGAGGAAACCATGAAAAGTAAAAGAGCGTTAATAGGTTTTATTTCTTTAGCATTCATGCTGATGTTATCTGCTTGTGCAAGCAATGGTAATCAAAAGGGTTCGGAACAAACTAAAGATATGGGACATAAAGGTATGGATATGGAACATTCTAGTTCAGGAGAAGTTCCTAAAGGATTAAAAGTAAAAGAGAATCCAACCTATAAAGTAGGGGATAAAGCAATTATTCACACAGAACATATGGAGGGGATGGACGGTGCTGAAGCAACGATCGTAGGTGCGTATGATACGATAGCATATGCTGTTACCTATACCCCAACTACAGGAGGAGAAAAAGTAAAGAACCACAAATGGGTTATTCAAGAGGAGTTTAAAAATGCTGGTAGTGAACCTTTAAAACCAGGGTCGGAAGTAACGATTGAAGCAGACCACATGAAAGGGATGAAGGGGGCAACAGGCACAATCGATTCAGCAGAACAAACAACCGTATACATGGTTGATTACACACCAACTACAGGTGGAGAAAAAGTGACAAACCATAAATGGGTAACAGAAAGTGAACTTTCATCTAAATAGCGTTCACTTATTGAAGATATAAAAGGCTTGGCAGTAACGCCAAGCCTTTTAAACAATTTAGTTCATTTTTTGATTTCGTAATGCTAATTTAACTGCAAAATAAACAACTCCGCCTATAACAGCAAGACCTATCAGCCACATCAGGATACACATTACCACTCCCATGGTTCCGCCCATCATTCCATAAGAGCCCATCATGTCAAATCACCTCATCGTTAAAATTGGTTCATCATATTTTCACTTTTGGTTTCCGATGTTCCTCCCATCATTCGCCCTTTTCATGGCAGGCTTTGTACATGTCCTCTAACTCTTGTTTAGAGGAATCCGGGTGCATTTTTTGCATGAAAGGAAGCATCTTATCAAAGCTTAGGCCTTCTCCAGTGTTATTATTTCCAGCAGCAAATACCGCCGTGCCTGCTCCCAGGATTAATGCAGCAGAAAATAATCCAAACGCTAACTTCTTCACTTTTAGCATCTCCTTCCTTTGTTTATACCTTCATCATAGAGCAAAAATATGCAGAAAAAATGGATATCTCGTGTCAATGTTATGAAGATTTAGCCCTTAGTGAAGTTTTGACAAAAAAATGAACAATCCTAATAGATATATATGCTGCCATATTATCTTCATCAAAAATGCATAGAAACTGCAAACTTACCCACTAAATTATAGGCATAAAGCAAACAGATAATAAGTTACTAAACTTAATGGAGGTGCAAAAAGTGAAAAGGATATTTCTCGTTTTATTTGCTTTAGCATTTATTTTCTCATTTGATTTAAAAGCTTTAGCAGATGAGGGTCACTCGCATGATGAAAGTGTCAAGAAAGCGGCAGAAAGCTTCAAAAGTGGTTCACAGGCAAGCAATGAGGATCATGAGAACATGGAAGGAATGGACCATGATGGCAGAAGCAGTGATCATGCCAACATGGAGGGTATGAACCATGAAAGTGGAAGCAATGATCAAGCTACTCATGAAGAGGGAGGCGGACACAGTCACGGTGCAGTAGCCGAAACACCGCCAAATTATAAAGTGTTAGGAACATATGGAGCTGTAAATCTATCATTTGTTATGATTGGCATTTGGAACAAATGGTTTAGAAGGAAGGAGAAATAACTATGGCAATGCCTGAGGGAAAAATAAAACCAGAAAAAGCACCTTTTGACCTGCTTTCCATTCCATTTGTAAAAAAGTTTGTCAAAAGCAAATGGTATCCCGGAATTTTTCAATGGATTGTTATTACCGTGTTTTCGATCATTGTATTTGAATTAGTTATGGGTACGGTCAACCCAAGTAAGAACTTTGGAACAACGATGACCTGGGTACTGTGGTGGCCGATCATTCCAATTATTTTCTTAGTTGCCGGCCGCTTCTGGTGTGCAATCTGTCCGTTTGGTAAATTGAGTGACATTGTTCGAAAAACCATCGGCGCGAACCGGCCGATGCCAAAGTTTCTAAGAAAATACGGAATATGGTTGATAGATTTATTCTTTATTGCAATTACGTATAGTGACCACGTTTGGGGCATTGTAGAATCCCCAAGGGGTTCCGGATATTTATTGCTGCTGCTCGTAACAATGGTAGTAGCGACTTCTGTTTTTTATGAAAGAAGAACTTTCTGTAAAACACTTTGCTTCCTGGGCGGATTGGCCGGAAACTATTCCAGATCAGGGGCAGTTAAGTTAACCACTACACCTGATATTTGCAAAACGTGTAAAGTGCAATCCTGCTATCGGGGAACCGAAAAGGTCGAAGGGTGTCCAATGTTCCAATTTCCAAGAACGATGGAATCCAGTGCGGAGTGTAATCTTTGTGCTAACTGTGTGAAAAACTGTCCTAACAACTCTATTAAAATTGAGACGAGAATTCCAACAAAAGAACTGTGGGACTTAAAAAATCCGAAGATTGAGCATGCATCCCTTGCTGCTGTTATCATGGGTATCGTTTTCGTCCAAAATATTACGATGCTTGAACCATGGCAGGATATTCTAAGTGCGATTGGGACTGTGACAGGAACCACTAATTACACGGTTAATTTTACAGTAGCCTTTATCATTGCGATGGCTATTCCGATTCTATTATTGTTAGGAACGGCAAAGATTGCGTCATTATTTGGAATGGAAGGTACTGTGAAAAAGAACTTTACCCGTTTTGGCTATGCGATTATTCCGTTGGATCTTGCCGGCCACTTAGGTCATAACCTGTTCCACATCTTTACTGAAGGAAAAGCAATCTGGTATAACTCAATTGGTTTATTTGGAGTACAGTCTAATCCATCAAGCTTAAGCTTGGCTTCGACACCAACAGTTCAAATGATTCAGTATGCGATTATTTTAATCGGTTGGGTAGGTACCACTTATGTTGTGTACAGAATGGGTAAAAAATCAAGCTTTAAGGCGGTTCTGCCATATTATTTACTAATGTTTGCGCTAACGATTGTCAATATTTATTTGTTCTCATTACCTATGATGCACAGGGTTTAATGAAGTGTGAAAATTAAACCAGTATTACATCTTTATTAACAGGCAAAAAAGCATCAAACATGAAATTTAACTAGTTTGATGCTTTTTGCCTTAATTCATCAAATTCAATTTATTCATAACGTAAAGCATCAATTGGACTAAGCTTTGATGCTTTATTAGCAGGGAGGATGCCGAAAATAATCCCGATAAAGGCAGAAAAACTAATTCCAATGAGCACAATTAATGGGCTCATTGTGGCAGTAATTGGTGATACTTTTGAAACAATTATCGTACCGATTGTGGCTAACCCCATTCCAATCAGTCCTCCCAAAGAAGTTAACGTAATCGCTTCAATTAGAAATTGCAGGAGTATTTTTCTGCGTGTTGCGCCGATTGCTTTCCGAAGTCCGATTTCCCTTGTTCGTTCTGTAACCGAAACTAGCATAATATTCATGACGCCAATCCCGCCAACTAACAAGGAAATACCTGCAATACTTCCAATCAGCAGTGTCAGCAACGAAATCATATTATTTAATTCCTTTTCATAATCTTCGAAGCTATTTGTTGTATACTTTCCATCTTCCAGTCCTTTTTTTTCTGTCAAGGTTTCTGCAGCCAATCTGCCAGTCGCTGAAACTTTCTCAGGATCACTTGCAATCACAGATAATTGTTCAATTTCCCGATTGCCAAACATCATCGAAATGACAGCCCGAGGCATCATCATTTCACCGTTATCCTTGTTCCGGAATTGCTCAGGAATAGGTGATTCATAGACACCAACGACTTTATAAGGATTGCCGTTTAAATCAATAATTTCACCAATAGGATTTTCAGATTCCTTGAAGAATTTCTTTCGGGCAACAGTGTCAATCATGACTACTCGATTCAGCCCGTCATTATCTGCTGCATAAAAGGACCGGCCTTCCGGAACCTTAACTTTTCTGGCAGAGAAGTATTCAGCACCGACACCGGTGATTTGCATGTCTCCCTGCACATCATTTCGCACCATCATGCCAAAGCCTTGATTAGTCGCAATAACTGCCTTAACGCCGGGAACTTCAGCAAGTGTTTGGACATCATCGTTGGTAAGCTCAGGTTCCATCCAAAACGTCGGTTCTTCACCTTCTGGGGGAACGTATTCATAGAAAATATTAATCGCATTTTTATCGGTTCCGAAAAATTCATTCGTCATTTTAGTTCTGGTACCTTGTCCAATTGCTACTATAATGATAACAGCGGCAACACCGATAATAATCCCAAGCATCGTTAAGATGGACCGCACCTTATGACTCCAAATCGAGGAAAAGGCAATTTTAAAGCTTTCCCAAATATTCATGAGGCTACCACACTCCGGTCATCTGTAATCATGCCATCTTTTATTGTAATAATCCGCTTCGCGTAGGCTGCGATCTCTTCTTCGTGGGTAACGATAATCACCGTTTTTCCTTCCTCGTTCAGCTGGGTAAATAGCTTCATGATTTGGGCGCTTGTTTTTGAATCGAGAGCCCCAGTTGGCTCATCTGCTAGAATAATTGTGGGATTGTTGACAAGAGCCCTGGCTATGGCGACCCGCTGTTTTTGACCTCCGGATAATTCGCTGGGTAGATGCTTCATCCGGTCTTCTAAACCGACCTTGGTAAGCATCTGCTTCGCCCTTTCGTTTCGTTCCCGTTTTGATATCCCTGCATAAATGAGCGGAGAGGCAACATTTTTCAAAGCATTGTCCCTTGGAAACATAAAGAACTGTTGAAAAACAAAGCCGATATGCTCATTCCTTAATTTTGCCAAGGCGCTCTCTTTTGCGGAGTTGATGATTTCGCCGTTTAATTCATAGATTCCAGATGTCGGGTAATCCAAAAAACCAATGATATTCATCAACGTCGACTTGCCAGACCCTGATGGCCCCATGATTGCAATAAATTCTCCATCTTCAACGGTTAAATCAATTCCATGGAGGACTGGAACCTCAAGTGAACCCTTTCCATAGACTTTTGTGATATTATTTAGCTTCATCAAAAGAGGTCACTTCCATTCCATCATGGATTTGTTCATTTGGCGTGATGACGACAAGCTCACCAAGCTTTACTCCATCTTTAATTTCAATGAATTCATCATTCATTGCACCTGTTTTCACTTCACGTCTTTCCAGCTTTTTATCTGCTAAAACATAGACCACCTTGACTCCACCTTCATCAACAAGCGCCGGGTGTGGAACCGCAAGTTGTTTTTCGGCGCCGCCGACTTTAATTTCTAAAGAAACATGGAAGCCTTGCCGCAGCTCTGAAGTATCATCCGTTATCGCGACCTTAAACGGATACATCGTCACGTTGCCTCCACCTGGAGGGCCTCCAAATTCCCCACCGGCGCCTCCACCGTCTGCCGAAGGGAACTGGGAAACAGATTCGATCGTCCCCTTCCATTCCCGGTCTTTAAATACCTTTGGGCGAATGATGACGGGCTGCCCGTGCTGAATCTTGACAGCGTCAAATTCACTCATGGTCCCAATCACTTTATATGGCTGACTTGAAATAATATGGATGACAGGTTCTGCTGACCCGGTTTCCGTTTTGGCAACGTTAGGGTCAACCTTCACGATGATGCCATCCATTTTGCTTACAACCGTCATGTCATTTTTCTGCGCAGTTAGCTCTTTAATCTTATCATCAGTGGTGGCAATTTCAGATTTTGTGTTTTCATATTGCATCTCCAGCTGAATTTTTTCATTCGACAGCTGATTTACACTTTCTTGGGTAACAGGAGCCTCTTCTGTACTTTCCGAAGTGGAAGCCTGAGTCTGCACTTTCTTCTTCGCATCATTAAGGCGCTTCGTTAGGTCAGCAATTTGATTTTGCTCCGTTTTGGCTCTGCTCGTAAGCAAATCCTTACTGCGAACAGCTCTAGTAAGTTCGCTTTCTATTTTGGTGGAATCGTATACCAGCAGCGCATCACCGGCTTTGACAGCCTGGTTTTCTGCCACTTTAATTTCTTTGATTGCTCCTTTTGGTGGCTCGATAAACACCTTTTGCTCACTTTCAGGCACAATTTTCCCGGTTACGAGAATCGATTGGGCCAGTTCTTTCTGACTTACTTTTTGAACGGTTATTCCCATTGTTGTTTTTGGTTCCGCTCCTGCCATTTGACTCTGTGGCTTGGTAAAAAAATAAGCGGCCGTTCCCCCAATGATTAATACTGCTGCAATCGATACAATCCAAATCCATACCTTTTTCTTCATGCAACTGCGTACCCCCGTCTAGTAATTTATTTTTCTCTCATATTAATCATAGAATATTTTACAAATAATTCAAAAACAATATAAATATGGGAGATTTAATAGATAATTGGAAAATTATCTATTATATTGACGAGATTTCAAACGTAAAGGGTTCAGTAAGTTTAGAAAAAATAGTCTGAAGAGAACTGGGGGATAATTTCGAGCGAAATTATGCCGATTTGTAAAGGGATAACTGGTCCCGTAAAAAAGAGAAGTTCGTGGTAAGTAAGGGTGTTTGACGTCATTATCTAAAGAGGAACCTTTAGGCTTTTGCCAAAGGTTCCTCTATGCTTTTAGGTGTTTAATAGCATAAGAAGCCAGCTGGACACGGTTTTCTAGTCCCAGTTTTTCCAATAAGTTTTTGATATGATTTTTCACCGTATTTTCGGCAATATATAATTGCTCAGCAATCTGTTTATTGGTAATCCCTTCCGTAAGCAGTAACAAAATCTCTTTTTCACGTGGAGTAAGTGCTTTTGCAAACGGAGAGTCTTGCAGGTCCTTTTCTCTGAATTGATAAAGAAGCTTTCCAGCCA
This sequence comes from Neobacillus sp. PVCKKU3, assembly GCF_058323225.1. Lineage (NCBI taxonomy): Bacteria > Bacillati > Bacillota > Bacilli > Caryophanales > Bacillaceae > Neobacillus > Neobacillus sp. PVCKKU3. The sequence continues at coordinate 43,034 of NZ_JBLVQN010000007.1, read as the reverse complement.
TACCACGCGTTGCTTCACTCGACCCTTCGACGATGGAGTAAAGATACTGCAGCCAATCATCTGGGTCCATATTCTTCAGGAGGTACCCTTGAGCACCATATTGTATCGCTGTGAATAAATCAGCCACATTATCCGAAACACTTAAAATAATGACCTTTATAAAAGGCAAATTCTCTTTAATCACTTTTGTGGCTTCCAACCCATTTATTAAAGGCATTTCAATATCCATTAAAACGATATCGGGAATAAGTTCCCTGCTTAGTTCAATTGCTTCCGCTCCGTTTTTAGCCTGTCCAATTACTTGAAAAATTTTGTCATCCTCCAGCATGGTGACAATAGCTTCACGCGCATGCGGATGATCATCGGCAATTAACACACGATATGGATGGTCCATTATTTCTTACCTCGCAGCATAATTTTTGTTCCAAGCCCTATTTTTGAAGTAATTTCATATGAGGCACCGAGCTTTTCTGCTCTGCCCTTTAACATCGAAATCCCGTACTGTTTAAGACCGATATTAGTCACTTCAAATCCAACTCCGTTATCTAGAATCTCCAATATCCACTGGTTATCATTGGCATGAAATTTGAAGGATACATTCGAAGCTTCCGAATGCTTTCGGATGTTTGCAAAAGCCTCCTGAATAATGCCAAAAAGCTGTACCTCTTGAGCAGAGGTGAAATAAGCATCCTTTACATCGATGCTGGAATCTATATCAATCCCCGAGACAGTACTCCAGTCTTCCAGCCAATTTTCGATTCTTTTGGAAAAAGAAACATCCTCTGCCGGGTTTATCCTTAGGTTAAAAATGGCCTGTCGCAGCTGGGTGTCAATAGAATTGACAAGAGCTCCTGCTTCGTCAAGCTTTCCTTTTTTTAAATGAACCTTTAATAAAAACAGAGTTTGGGCAATACTGTCATGTAATTCCTTTGCCAACCTTTCTCTTTCTTCATAGATGGCCCGCATTTCCCTTTCAATGGTGATTCGTTTATTTTGTTTTTTCATTAAACGGAAAATCCAAAGGGCGAAAGCATATGAAATAAGAAAAGTTAGGATAGTAATTAAATAATTTCCAGTCTCCATCGATATTTTATGGAGCAGCTCACTATGACGAAAAAATTCAAAACCACCGATTAAAATAGTCGGGATTAGTGCGGTAAGAAACGGAAGAAAACGGTAGGACATTAAAGCTTCTCCTTTATAAACGGCATATCTGTTGATCATACTAACGATACAATACTGTGACGGTTTTATGAACACCTCAGACTGATTTTTTAAAAAATAGCCCCTAAGAGTCATATAAAAAAAAGGCTGAAAATCTTAATTTTATATTAGTAAACTTTTTAATAGTGGAAAAAGGGGGTGATGGTGATTTTAAAAAGATCCCTTCCCTATACCTTATTATTATGGGTGTTGTTGTTACTAGCAACACCACAGGCGGCATTTGCCCATGCTGTTTTGGAAAAGGCTGTACCGGCCCAAGATACCCACTTACAGTCTTCCCCAAAAGAAATTACTCTAGCGTTTAACGAAAGGTTGGAGAATGAATTTTTCGCGCTAAAAGTTTTCGGTGAGAACGGGAAAGAAATCGGCAGAACAAAAGCAAAGCTAAGTGCTGATAAAAAGGAATTGGACTTGAAATTACCAAAACTAGTAGACGGTAATTATACGGTATCCTACCAGGTGATTTCCGCGGACGGCCATCCTGTTAAAGGGTCTTACATATTTTCTGTTGGAGCAGGAGTTACTGGCAAAAGTAAGACTGCCCAGATTCAACAAGAGAATGAAGTATCACCTATAACATCAGCGGGACGGATTTTCTTTTATCTAGCCTTGCTTCTTACAACCGGATGGATTTGGTGGGGAGTATGGCTGAGAAAACAATGGGCGGAATCTGGAGAGTTAAAACGCAGTTATGAAAATAGGGCACTCCTTGCGTTATTGGTCCTTTTGCTTGCCAATATCGGATTTGGTGCCATCTCGGCAGTCGGGTACCTAGACAAATGGAACCTAAGTAACTTAACCGCCATGATGATGGATACAACAGCAGGTCTATCATGGATGATCACGACAATTTTATTGGTTCTTGGATTTTTCATATTGTTCCGTAACCCTTGGATAGATAGTGTCTGGGTATTGCTGATTCTTGCGGCTAAGAGTATCAACGGCCATGCGTTTGCCTTTGAACCAAGGCTCTTAACCGTTTCCTTGGACCTGCTTCATTTGCTGGCAGCAGCCATTTGGGCAGGCGGTTTGCTCTACATTTTGCTCTATTATAAAAAGTTTCAAGAACATGTCCAAAGGTTTTTAGGAGTATTTTCTACGGCGGCCCTTGTCAGTATGGTGGTGTTGATTGGAACAGGATTGATTTCTACATTTATGTATTTGCCAAAAATACAATACCTTTTAGATACACGGTGGGGCACCATGCTATTGGTTAAAACGGTTCTCGTTCTAGTCGTGATCGCTGTTGCCGGGACATTACGTTTTTATCTAAAAAAACAGGCGGAAGGAAATATTCGTAAACTGGTAAAGCTTGATTTTATTCTCATGCTAAGCATTGTATGTATTGTGGGGGTTCTTACCTACCTTAGTCCGATTCCGGAAAATAAGCCGTTATATTGGAATGAAAAAGTGGATGGAATGGATTTTACAACAAACATTTCACCTAAGGTGCCAGGTACCAACTCATTTATGGTGGAGGCGAATTCACATGAGAAAGGGCTTGGGATTAAACGAATAGAGCTTAATCTGATTTACAAAGACAATTCTGATGTCGCTCCGATTCATGTTCCGCTGGAGGTTTACAATCAAGGGAAATATGCCCATTTTATGACTGAGGGCAATTATCTGCCGTTCTCGGGAAACTGGACTGCGGAGGTCCGGATTTTGGATTCTGAGGATAATGAAAAGGTATACCATAAAGATTTTGTTGTTTATTAAAAAATAGATAGGAGAATTTAATATGAAAAAACTTTTAACATCTATGTTATCAATGATTGGGGCCTTATCTCTTTTTGCTGGAATCGCCAGTGCCCATGTTACTGTTCAGCCCAGTGAGACATCACAGGGGAAATATGAAGTATTCACGGTTAAAGTACCTTCAGAAAATGAACAGGTACCAACAACGAAAATTGAAGTGAAAATTCCAGATGATGTCGATGTGACTCGTTTTGAGCCAAAACCGGGCTGGAAATATGACCTTCAAAAGGATACGACGGGCAAAATCACAAGTGTTACTTGGACTACAGAAGGCGAAGGCTTATCACCTACAGAATTTGCAATGTTTAACATGTCCGGAAAAGTTGGCGACAAAGCCGAGAAAATTGTCTGGAAAGCCTACCAAACGTACCAGGATGGAAGTGTCGTAGAATGGGTAGGAGCAGCGGATGCGGACAAGCCTGCTTCAGTCACCGTTGTCCATCCGGCGGTTGCAGGAGATAATGGGCATGGTCATGGTGCTGCCCAAACCGAAAAAAAGGCGGACACTTCAGCTGGCCAAGATCAAAAAACGGAAGATGCAGCTTCATCGAACGTACCGCTCTACCTATCTATTGCAGCACTGATTGTAGGGTTAATTGCTTTAGTGGTTTCTTTTAAAAAGAAATCATAGGCTATCAAGTTTATAAAAAGCCCTTTGTTCGGACATTTCCTTCTGTTATCGAGGAGGTTTTGTCCGAAGTGTCGAAAGAAATAAAGGCTGTCGAGTTTTTCGACAGCCTGTACCTTTTTCTCTTAAAAAAATGAATTATTTCACCGTGATATTCTTATAAAATCTGGTTTAAAAACCTTTGTGTCCGCTCATGCTTTGGATTGGCGAAGATTTCACTTGGATGTCCTTCTTCTATTATATTGCCGTCAGCAAGCATTACGATCCGGCTTGCAACTTCTTTTGCAAAACCCATTTCGTGTGTCACGATGACCATTGTCATTCCTTCACGGGCTAAATCCTTCATTACTTGAAGTACCTCGCCCACAAGCTCAGGGTCCAATGCCGACGTTGGTTCGTCGAATAGCATCACTTTTGGCTCCATTGCCAATGCTCTGGCAATGGCTACACGCTGCTTTTGTCCGCCAGATAATTGGTCAGGGTAGAAGTTGGCTTTATCCTGCAGTCCTACTTTTTTCAGTAGGTCCATTGCTTTGGAGCGGGCCAGATCTTTAGAAACACCCTTTACATGAACAGGGGCCTCAATAATATTTTCTACCACGGTCATGTGCGGGAATAGGTTGAAATGCTGGAATACCATTCCTACTTTTTCCCTTATCTTATTTAGATTTGTTTTTGCAGGATTTATTTTTTCCGTATCGATGATAATGTCTCCGGCTTCTGCTGTCTCTAAAAAGTTTAAGCAGCGGAGAAGGGTGCTTTTCCCTGAACCACTCGCACCGATGAGGACAACAACCTCTTTTTCTTTTACGAGTAAATCTATATTTTTTAAAACGTGAAGTTCCCCGAAAGATTTTGATAGACTTTTAATTTCAATCATGCGGCTGCTGCCTCCTTCGGTCTACTGACATCCAACCTTTTCTCCAATCGGTTTGTAAACCAGGTGAAAATTAACACGATGATCAAATAATAGAGTCCGACAACAAAGTAGGTTTCAAATGGCATATAGTTTTCCCCTTGGACGGTAAGGGCAGTGTTGAATAAGTCTGTTACAGCAATATAGGCAACCAGGGAAGAATCCTTTAAGCTGATAATGAACTGATTCCCCAGCGGCGGGATGGCTCGTTTGAAGGCCTGTGGAAAAATAATTCTGCGCATTGCAAGCGGGTAGGACATCCCTAACGATCTGGCAGCTTCCATTTGACCGCGGTCGATCGATTGGACAGCCCCTCTGAAAATTTCCGCTATATACGCGCCGGTATGGATACTTAATGCAAGCGCACCGGCTGTAAAGCTGTCTAGGGTAAGAATATTAGCGATTCCATAATACAGGAACATGATTTGGACGATTAACGGGGTCCCGCGGATCAGCCCAATATAAATATCTGATATCCAATTAAGAAATTTGATAGAAGAGAGTTTTAAACCGGCAAAGATGATTCCAATGATTAATGCAAATAGTAGAGAAATAATTGTAATGGAAATCGTCATCCATGAGGCTTTCAAGAAGGCAACACCATGCTCACTTAGGATGCCGATTATATTTTGCAAAAAAGTCATGATTTCATTTCAACCTCCTTTGAAAAAACGTAAGCCCCAAGGAATGGAGCTTACGTTATCCAATTTTCCTATTTTTCCATCTTAAAGATGTGCGGGTGATTACTTTTTAAGTAAGTTTTCGTTGAACCATTTTTTGCTAATCTTTTCGTAAGTGCCATCTTTTTGCATGTCGTCAATGGCTTTGTTGATTTTATCAGCAAGTTCTTTGTTTCCCTCTGCTACTGCTACACTAACGCGGTCCTCATTTAGCAGGTCGCCAATCGCCTTGATTTTTAAACCCTTTTCGTTTTTGGCATTCAAACCGACGATTTTATCAGTAATAACGGCATCTAAACGGCCAATTGCCAAGTCCTGAAGAGCATTAACATCGGATGGATATCCTTTTACTTGATCGGATAGTTCAAGGGCCATATCCTTCCAGGTGCTTGCCTGGATGACACCAATTGTTTTTCCCTTTAAATCATCTTTTGAAGTAATAGTGCTGTTGTTATCAGCAACAAAAATTTGGGCGCCTGATAAATAATATGGATTTGTGAAGTCTACTTGCTTATCACGCTCAGGTGTTGCTGTCATACTCCCGATAATCGCATCGTATTTTTTTGCTTTTAATCCTTGGATGATGGTTTCCCATTGGTTTGTTACAGGATTTGCTTTTACACCAATTCTTTTAGCAATCTCATTTCCAATCTCTACGTCAAAACCTGTTAATTTGTCATCCTTCTTAAAGTTTAATGGCGGATATTGCCCGCTCATCGCAAACGACAATGTGCCCTCTTTAATTAGGCCTAAATCTTCACCCTTTGCCTGGTTTGTTTTAGCTGTTTCCTTCGACCCGCATGCTGCTAAAATCACAAGTAATGCAGAAATTACTAATATCATAAGTTTTCTCATGATGCTTCCCCCTTTTTAATATAAAAAGCACCGTCCATGTGACGGTGCCTGACACCCTCATTAAAAGCTTTGAATTAGATAGTTCTCCACAATTCTTAGATGAATTGTGACAGTTCTGCCCCATTTCGAGTACAGCCCCAGCTCTCTGAAAACAGTGATTTCAGAGGCTTCGGCGATTTATCCTTTTTCCTATTTTCATAGATTTCACTGAATCTCTAATAGGATACTTATATAAATCGCGACCTCTACCTCATCTCAAAAGCTTAAAGATGAGGAATTATTATTCATTTCGCAATATTAGTATAAATAAATATTTATACATAGGCAAGTATAATTTTTCTAGAATACTTAATCTATTACAAAAGACTTGACGTAAAATTGTTATTTGGTATACATTTTTCTACAATACTAAAATTTTTAAAAAAGGGGTCAGAATGATGCTGCAATGCCGTGAGGATGTATTGGCATTCACGAATCAGCTCGTGAATATAGAAAGTATCGTGAACACAACGGGTGAAAAAACAATTGCCCATTCTTTATATACATTTATTTCTTCTTTTCCTTATTTTTCAAAAAATCCTTCTTACGTTACGATGCCTCAAACCATTCATGATGAACATGAAAGATATAATGTCTTGGCATTTGTCAAAGGCACAAAAGGGAATAGCAGCCGTACGGTCATTTTGATGGGACACATGGACACGGTTGGCATTGATGACTTTAATCACCTAAAAGAACATGCGTGTTTTCCGGATCAACTAATGGATGCGTTAAAGAGGGAGGAACTGCCTGCGTCGGCGAAAGAGCATTTAGAATCGGGCGACTGGCTGTTTGGCAGAGGCGTGCTCGATATGAAAAGCGGAGTCGCCAGCCATCTTTATCTATTAAAATATTATTCTGAGCATCCCGAAGAGCTTGATGGAAATATTGTCTTATTGGCAGAATGTGATGAAGAGGACAGCTCTCACGGAGTTTTATCTGCCTTAAAGACCCTGAAAAGCTGGAAACAGGAGCATGGTTTTGAATACGTTGCGGCGATCAATTCCGATTTTGTCTCCCCGCGCTTTGCAGGAGATGAGAATCGCTATATCTATATGGGGACAGTGGGCAAGCTTTTACCATCGTTTTTCATTACAGGTGCGGAAACGCATGTAGGCTCATGCTTTGAAGGGCTAGACCCTAACTTTATCGCGGCGGAGCTGACCAAGCAGATTGATTACAATCCTGAGCTTTGCAACGAAGCCTTTGGTGAAATCACGGTTCCGCCTGTTTCTTTAAAACAAACAGACCTGAAACCGTCTTATACCGTTCAGACCGCGTTGGCGGCCTATGTATACTACAATTTCTTCATTCATTCCTGGTCTCCGAAGGATGTCCTGGTGAAATTAAAAGAGCAGGCTCGAATTGCATTTGAAAACGCCTTGAATGCTTTTGATGAAAGATATAAGCAGTTTAGCAGCTTAAGCGGCGAACCATATTTCAAACATCCTTGGCAGCCAAGGGTGTTCACATATGAAGAAATGGAACGACAGTTGGTTATGGAGCACGGTGATACCTTTATCACGCATATGAATCAATTTAAAGAGAGTTTATTAGAGGATAAGGAACTGGATACCCGCATGTTTGCAGCAAGGGTCGTAGAAGAGGCGTGGAACTGGATGAAGGACAAAAATCCTGCCATTATTCTTTTCTATTCATCCCTTTATTCTCCAAGAATCGAGCTGTCAGGCAAGACAGAGCCGGAACAGGCCTTGATCGATGCGTTAAATCAAGCAGTGGAATCGATTCAGCCCGCCTATCCACATCCGATTGTAACGCGGAATTTCTTCCCGTATATCTCTGATATGAGCTTTGTTGCGCTAAGCGATGACGAAGCAGGCATAGAGGCTGTTTCCAATAATAATCCTGGCTGGGGAACAAAGCATTATGTGGAGTACCAAGACATCCGCGACTTAAATGTGCCGGTTATCAATATTGGCCCTTATGGACTAGATGCCCATAAAAAGCTTGAAAGAATGGAAATGACCTATTCACTTGAAGTGGTGCCGAACCTGACTAATCTTGTTATCCGAAATTTATTAAAATAATGAAACTGGGTGTCCTGTGGGACGCCCTATATTTTTTTGCCGGTAAATTATAAAATGGAAGAATGTTATAAGGAACGATCTGATCGGAGGAACAGATGGAGGCGCACATATTAGCTTGGTTTGAAAACAGCGGCACATTTGCAATATGGCTAAGTATCTTGTTGAATATCATCATTAGTTTCTTAGGGGTTGTTCCGAGCGTTTTTCTAACTGCGGCCAACATCACTTTCTTCGGATTTGACCAAGGTCTGTTAATTTCGATTCTTGGTGAGGCCTTTGGAGCCATAATTAGTTTTTATTTATATAGAAAAGGTATAAACAGGGTAAAAAATAAGATTTCGATTAAAAATAAATTTTTAGAAAGATTGCAAAATACGCAGGGTGTGGAAGCATTTTTTCTGATAATCGCACTTAGGATTTTACCTTTTATCCCTTCTGGAGTGGTGACGCTTGTTAGTGCCGGAAGCAAGGTGGGGATCGTTAATTTTTCCATCGCCAGCACGCTTGGAAAAATTCCTGCCCTATTAATAGAGGCTTACTCCGTGAAGCAGGTTTTGAATTGGAGTTTGCAAGGGAAAATCATCTTAGGTTTACTTTCATTTTTTATGGTTGTTACTTTGATAAAAAGGTTTAGAAAATAAGACAAGGGTTCCTACGAATAAAGTGCAGGATACCCTTGTTTGTTTTCTTATTTAAAGATTAATACTTTTCCAACTGTGCCGTCAGCACTTTCTCCAACTACACGGAATTTTAATCCGTAGTTTGGTATGTTACGGCCAGCATCGACAAGGCCTGGATTGCTGTAGTCGGACTTGTCATCGAATAGCGGGTTGCGCTGGGTGAAGTTGTCGGTTAACGTAAATTGCCCTGGGTAATTCAAGAACATTTTTTCAGTTTTGCTTAGGCCAAATGCAGCGTCATGTAATTGGTAACGAGAGGAGCTGACAGTTTTATCGCTCCAGGCTAGAGCGTGCTGGTCAGAATCTACGACACCTAGGAAGCCATCTCCAGGATGGATACCCGTCCAGTTGTTATCATAGGATTCATCAACATACCAAACAACAAGGCCAGGGTCATAGCTCATTAGGGTTGCGCCGCGGCGGATGTGGGATAAACCTGCATCGACACCGTTATGGGAGCGCCATTCTAATAGATAATAATGGGTAGTAGTATATTTGCCATCATGCTTTTCAAAGCCGTTTAATGTAAATTGAGGGGTGTCTTCTGCACCATCAAAGAATACCTGAGCGCCGTCGGCAGTCACTTTTACATTATCAACGAAGAAGCCGTCTAAATTGGTAGCCCAGTCTGTCATAGAGCGGAATTGCAGCTGAATTTTTTGTCCTCTGTATGCTGATAAATCAATTGATTCATGCACCCAGCCATTACTTGAACCGGTATAGCCCGGAAGGTTATCTTTGATTGCGGGGTAACCGTTAGGGTCAAGTTTAGAGCTTGTTCGGTCTGTTGACAGTGATTTCCATGTTTCCCCGTTATCAGTTGATACTTGTACCATGGCGTAATCCCACTCTTTTTCAATGTTGTACCAGGTATCAAAATCAAGGGTAGCACTAGTTTTATTTGTTAAATCAACAGAAGCTACCATCTTATGGTCTGCTTCATCGCCTTTGCCGCCATAATACTCAAATTTTCCGTCCTTTGGCGTGTTCAGGACATTTACTTTGTCTGGCAGGTCAATTCTGACCGCATCATTATTCGTACCCTTTGTTACCCCTTCATCAAGAAGGACAGTCGTGCCTGCCTTTGTGATGTTATCCGAATGAAGAGTTGTTCCGCTCAACCAGTTCCCGCCATGCAGATTTTGCAGCATTTCTCTTGCGTATGGACTAAATCCCGGTGGCTCAGTTCCAGGAATGTCTCCGGCCCAGCTGCCTGCTGACATAATGGACCAATATTCTATTGCTTCTCCAGCACCTGTATATTGAGTATCATACTCATCAGGAAGACCTAAGTCATGACCGAATTCGTGAGAGAATACTCCGGCTGCGCCGTCTTCAGGTTCGATGGTGTAGTCGTACGCCCCTAAAAGGCCACCAAAACGATCGCTATTCGATTTTCCCCCAGGTACAGCAACTAAATTTCCAAGATTCCAGCGATGTGACCAAATAGCATCACCGCCTAATTTACCACCGCCGGCCTCTTCACCGACTCCAGCATGAATCACCATAAGGTGGTCGATAATACCGTCTGGTTCATTATAAACGCCGTCATTGTCGTAATCATCACGATCCCAAACATCATATTCACTCAGGTCAACATTTGGATCCTGCCCTGCTTTAGTGAGAGCTTCATACACTAAGGTTCTTGGACGAGCGTCGCTTCCATCCGGCGTCGGATAGTTTCCACCATAGTAAGCAGCAGGATGATCCGCCGTATACCAGCCTGCTACCGTTCCGTCAACCGTATAGCTACCGCCTGATTGCTGCTCATAATACTGTTTCATCGAAACAAGCTTTTCACCGTTAGGGCCATCGTAGCCATTTGCTCCGAAAATCATATCTTGGAAATGGTCATGGGTATAGTCCTCATACCACATGTCCGTCTCATCTTTAGTGATCGAGCTTTTCTCGTAATCTGGGAAATCAATCGCCAGAACAAGAACTTTGTCATGACGGACCTCTCCGTTATATCCTTCTTTTTGAACAGGATCTACAGTATTTTTATTAGCCTGTCCTAATTTATTACCATTTCCATTTTTTAGTCCGTTTGATTTTGGCTTGGTACTTTCTTTAACTGTGCCAATTCCGGCAGGGAGCTGGTCTTTTGTCTTGAAAGCTTTGCCTTTTGCTTTTAGATATTGTTGTAATGCCTTTTCCGCCTCTGCAGGGCTTGCATTTTTAGCAATTTTCCCTTGGCGCTTTAGCATTTCTATTAATCTCTCATCATTAGCAATCCCCAGGTCAACCGTTGACCCCTGTGCCGATACTTTTGCTGCCGGCCCTGCGGCTTTTCCGGTAGGTACTGCGGCCACGTTCAGCATTCCCAGCCCTAAAGATAGCGCTAGTGCTGTAGAAAATAGTTTTCTTCTTTTCATAAAGCCCCTCCTAGACAATATTTGTAACCGCTTTCACTATTTGTTCTATAAAAAACTTACGCTATGTACCATTCCCCCTACAGGGTTACTAAAAAAACTTAGTGTCCCTAAGAAAATAGAATCTATTTTAATAATAAAATTGGTACGGAAAATTGTAAATATTTAAAATATTAAATGTTAAAAATAGTTAAATTATCCCAAAAATCGGAAACATACTTCGTCTTTTGATAAGCATTCTTCAACATAAAGAGGGAATTTTCTCCTATTTTTTCAAGTGATTAGGTTTGGTAAAATATTCATTATTCGTTAAAATAGGAAATTGGAATTATATCCCGTATCATAGGGAAGAATTAACGCTTTAAAGCATTCGAGGTCAGGCATCGCTTGGCAATGCATTAAAGTGATGATTAGGAGGGGTTTTGTGAAGAAGCGAGATAACCCACTGGACAAGCGGTTTAAGATTGCCCACCGGGAAGCGTTAATCGGCGTGGTTTTGGTTGTAATCAATTTTGTATGGTGGTACGGGTTTGCTTACGGTTTGGGGTCCAAAAAGGTAGAGGATTACTCATACATATTCGGCTTGCCGGCCTGGTTTTTCTATAGCTGCATCGCCGGATTTATCGTAATGGTCATTCTTGTCAGCCTGACCGTGAAGTTTCTATTTAAAGATGTACCGTTTGAAGAGGAAGAGAGGAATGCCGAGTGAACTGGGCAGTCATTACGCCATTAATTATTTTTTTATTCATCATTTTTGCTGTCGGCTTCTGGTCGAATAAATTTGTCCTCAAATCCAACTCATTTTTGGAGGAATATTTTTTAGGTGAACGTCAAATGGGCGGTTTCATTCTTGCGATGACGATGGTCGCCACTTATGGCAGTGCTTCAAGCTTTATCGGCGGACCGGGTGTAGCCTATACACAAGGTCTGGGCTGGGTGCTGCTGGCGATGGCTCAGCTGGCGACCGGATATTTTACCTTAATGGTCTTGGGAAAGAAATTTGCGATTATTTCCCGCCAGTATAAGGCCATTACCTTGATTGATTTTTTGAAAAATCGTTATCATAGCAAAACAGTCGTTCTTTTATCAGCAGCCAGTATTATTATTTTTCTATTCTCATCGATGACGGCTCAATGGATTGGCGGGGCAAGGTTGGTGGAGTCGTTAACTGGACTGCCGTATACGGTTGCATTATTAATCTTTGCTTTCTCAGTCCTTGTTTTTGTTATTGTGGGCGGTTTCCGGGCTGTTGCTCTGACGGATACGATTCAAGGTGTCGTCATGTTCATGGGAACTTTAATTCTTCTTATTGCCACCATTAAGGCAGGCGGAGGAATCCCAAGGATCATATCCGATTTGGCGGCAGAAAATCCTAACTTAATCAGCCCATTTGGTGCCGAACGCACTTTAACACCGGCGTATGTTTCCTCGTTTTGGATTTTAGTTGGGATTGGCGTCGTCGGTCTGCCGCAGATTGCGGTTCGGGCCATGTCCTATAAAAACTCAAAGGCAATGCATAATGCCATTATCATTGGAACAGTTGTGGTCGGCTTTATCATGCTTGGCATGCACCTCATTGGCGTTTTCGCAAGACCAGTGCTCCCAGGTGTTAAAATCGGCGATACCGTTATGCCGCTGCTTTCCATGAAAGTGCTCCCGCCGTTTGTTGCGGGTATCGTGCTGGCGGCTCCGATGGCGGCCATCATGTCAACAGTTGATGCCCTGTTGATTTTGGTCAGCTCGGCATTGGTGAAGGATGTTTATCTAAATTATATTAAACCGTCCGCCAGCGACCAGCAAATTAAAAAGGTAAGTTTCAGCGTAACGGCGATTATTGGTGTCATGGTCATTTTGCTCGCCTTGAGTCCGCCGGATTTAATCATTTGGCTCAATCTATTTTCGTTTGGCGGCTTGGAGTCCGTGTTTATTTGGCCGGTTATTTTAGGCTTGTATTGGAGCAAGGGGAATAAATATGGGGCGATTACTTCGATGATTTTGGGGATGAGTTCGTACATTATCTTTGACCGATTTTATCCTAATTCCCTCGGCGTGCACACGGTGGTGCTGCCAATCCTGATTTCCCTGGCTGGATTTGTCGTGGCAAGTATGTTTACTGATTCTAAAACCAGCAGTCTTGGACTGGAAAAATAGGCAGCTTTTCAGGATGCCCCCGCTTCGGAACTATTTTTGTTGCAATTTTCTTTGTGAATTTTTAAAATGAATTAACAGAATGAAGAGGTGGGGGATCCCATTGGTAGAGGTTATTCGCCATTTATCGGCGCTTATCATGCCAGGTTTATTAGTGTTATTTTTTACAAGGGTTACATACAATCGGGTGATTGGCCTTGTCCTGACGGTGGCGCTTATCGCAGCTTCTGTATACAAGGGGTATACCAATACGTTTGTCCTGATTGTCATTGATGCCTTTTCGCTGACCGCCGGCTTCTGGCTCGCCGCGAAAATGAAGCCCAAAACCGTTAGAAAAATTGATGGATAATAGTCTGCCTTAATTGGCAGGCTTTTTTTAGTTTAAATGAGGCTCTTTTTGCCCTGGGAAGGGTAAAAGAGGGTGCCACCGGTAAAAATAGACCTCTTATTTTTACTAGAAAGAGTTTTTTACAAAGGAAAGAAGGAAATAGATAAAAAACGAATATTAGTTCGCATATTATTGGTTTGATTTTGGGTAAATGTGTTAAAATGTTAATATGAAATTTAGGAGGATACACTTTCTAGCTGCCTCAAGAAAGTGTGAACGGTAGTTTTCTAAAAAGGGAGGGAAACCGTGTGAAGGACCAATTTGAGTTAGTTTCAAAGTATTCCCCACAAGGCGACCAGCCGGGTGCCATTAAAGAACTTGTCGAAGGCATCCGAAACAATAAGAAGTACCAGACGCTTCTTGGTGCAACAGGTACGGGGAAGACTTTTACCATTTCAAACGTGATAAAGGAAATTAATAAACCAACCCTTGTCATCGCCCACAATAAAACATTAGCCGGCCAGCTTTACAGTGAGTTCAAGGAGTTTTTTCCAAACAACGCAGTAGAGTATTTTGTCAGCTATTACGATTATTATCAGCCGGAAGCGTACGTTCCGCAGACAGATACGTTTATTGAAAAAGATGCCAGCATCAACGATGAGATTGATAAACTGCGGCACTCCGCGACTTCTTCTTTGTTCGAACGCAAGGACGTCATCATCATCGCCAGCGTATCCTGCATTTACGGCCTCGGTTCGCCGGAGGAATACCGGGAGATGGTGGTTTCCCTCCGCACTGGCATGGAAATTGAGCGCAATCAGCTGCTTCATCGTCTGGTTGATATCCAATATGAACGAAATGATATCGATTTTAAGCGCGGGACGTTCCGTGTACGTGGCGATGTGGTCGAGATATTCCCGGTTTCCCGCGATGAACACTGTATGCGGGTTGAATTTTTCGGGGATGAAATTGACAGGATCCGCGAGGTTGACGCCCTGACCGGTGAAATCATCGGTGAACGCGATCATGTGGCAATTTTCCCGGCATCCCACTTCGTTACCAGGGAAGAGAAGATGCGAATAGCCATCGAGAATATTGAAAAAGAGCTTGAAGAACGGCTTGCCATAATGCGTGAAAACAATAAGCTGCTGGAGGCACAGCGGCTGGAACAGCGCACCCGCTATGACTTAGAAATGATGCGTGAAATGGGTTTTTGTTCCGGAATCGAGAACTACTCGCGCCATCTGACCCTCAGACCGGCAGGCTCGACACCATATACATTATTAGATTATTTTCCAGAAGACTTCCTTATAGTAATTGACGAGTCGCACGTAACCCTGCCGCAAATCAGGGGAATGTTCAATGGCGACAAGGCGCGGAAGGAAGTTCTGGTTGAACATGGTTTCCGCCTTCCATCTGCGTTGGATAACCGACCGCTCACGTTTGACGAGTTTGAAAAACATATCAATAACATCGTCTTCGTTTCAGCGACACCGGGACCTTATGAGCAAGAGCATACACCAGAAATGATAGAGCAAATCATTCGCCCAACTGGACTACTAGATCCAACCATCGATGTCCGTCCAATCCAAGGGCAAATTGATGACCTGATTGGCGAAATTCAGGATCGCGTTAAACGAAACGAACGCGTCCTGGTCACGACTTTAACGAAAAAAATGTCCGAAGACTTAACGGATTATCTGAAGGAAATTGGCATCAAGGTCCAGTATTTGCACTCTGAGATCAAAACGCTTGAGCGGATTGAAATTATCCGTGAGCTTCGTCTTGGTAAATACGATGTTTTGGTCGGAATCAACCTGCTCCGGGAAGGTCTCGATATTCCAGAGGTTTCTTTGGTTACCATTCTTGATGCCGACAAGGAAGGCTTCCTCCGTTCGGAACGTTCCTTGATTCAGACGATCGGCCGGGCGGCCCGGAATGCAAACGGTCATGTCATCATGTATGCGGACCGAATGACCAATTCAATGGAATTGGCCATCAGCGAGACGAAGCGCCGCCGTGCTATACAAGAGGAGTACAATGAAAAGCATGGCATTACGCCTAAGACTATTCAGAAGGATATCCGTGATGTCATCCGCGCTACCCATGCGGCGGAAGAACAGGAAGATTACAAACCGACTGCAGCATTTGGCAAGATGACGAAGAAGGAACGAGACAAACTGATTGGCGATATGGAAAAAGAAATGAAGGCTGCCGCCAAAGCGCTTGATTTTGAGCGTGCCGCAGAGCTTCGTGATTTAATTTTGGAATTAAAGGCGGAAGGGTAACAAAACACCGCTTTTATAAACGGAAGGATGACGTAATGCATGGCAATGGAAAAATTAATTGTGAAAGGTGCCAGAACCCACAATTTAAAAAATGTCGATGTCACCATTCCGAGAGATAAGCTTGTTGTATTGACAGGACTTTCCGGGTCAGGAAAGTCCTCGCTCGCGTTTGATACGATTTATGCAGAAGGTCAGCGCCGCTATGTGGAATCACTCTCGGCCTACGCAAGGCAGTTTCTCGGACAAATGGATAAGCCCGATGTGGACATGATCGAAGGTTTGTCTCCGGCAATTTCAATCGATCAAAAAACAACTAGCCGGAATCCGCGCTCAACGGTCGGAACGGTGACCGAAATCTACGATTATTTAAGATTGTTATTTGCCAGAGTCGGACATCCAACCTGTCCGATTCACCATATTGAAATCTCCTCACAAACCATTGAGCAGATGGTCGACCGTGTTCTTGAATATCCGGAACGGACGAAAATGCAAATCCTCGCTCCTGTGATTTCAGGGCGTAAAGGACAGCATGTTAAGGTATTTGAAGACATTAAAAAGCAGGGCTTTGTCCGTGTCCGAGTTGACGGGGAAATGCTCGACCTGAGCGACGAGATTGAGCTTGATAAAAATAAAAAGCATTCGATTGAAGTGGTTGTTGACCGGATTGTCATTAAAGAAGGTATCGCCGCTCGTGTCGCGGACTCCATTGAAACCGCCTTGGGTCTTGGCGAAGGAAAGGTAATCGTCGACGTGATTGGCGAGGAAGAGCTTCTGTTCAGTGAAAACCACTCATGCCCTCAATGCGGATTTTCGATTGGGGAACTGGAGCCGCGGATGTTCTCATTTAACAGTCCGTTCGGAGCCTGCCCGCAATGTGATGGCTTGGGCTCAAAGCTTGAGGTTGATCTCGATTTGGTGATTCCAAATAAAGATTTGACCTTGAAGCAGCATGCGATTGCTCCATGGGAACCAACAAGCTCACAATATTACCCGCAGCTGCTGGAAGCAGTCTGCAATCATTATGGTATTGAAATGGATATTCCTGTAAAGGACCTTCCGGAACACCAGCTTGAAAAAATTCTCTATGGCTCAGGTTCGGAAAAAATTTACTTCCGCTACGAGAACGATTTTGGGCAGCTCCGCGAGGGCTATATCCAATTTGAAGGTGTCATTAGCAATGTCGAGCGCCGCTACAAGGAGACAAGCTCTGATTTCATCCGCGAGCAAATGGAAAAATACATGGGCCATCAGCCATGCCCAACCTGTAAAGGCTACCGTTTGAAGAAAGAAGCACTGGCTGTTTTAATCAACGGCCGTCATATCTCACAAATAACCGAACTTGCCATTGATGAAGCGAAGGCCTTTTTCTCGAGCCTTCAGCTTTCTGAAAAAGAAGAGCAGATTTCCAGATTGATTTTACGAGAAATAGACGAGCGCATAGGCTTTCTGATCAATGTTGGTCTCGATTATCTGAATTTAAGCAGGCAGGCAGGGACACTTTCAGGGGGAGAGGCTCAGCGGATCCGCTTGGCGACACAAATCGGTTCCCGGTTGACAGGCGTGCTCTATATCTTGGATGAACCGTCTATCGGGCTTCACCAGCGGGACAATGACCGGTTAATTGGGACGCTGCAAAATATGCGTGATATCGGCAACACGCTGATTGTCGTTGAGCATGATGAGGATACGATGATGGCCGCGGATTACTTGATTGATATTGGTCCGGGTGCCGGGGTGCACGGAGGTGAAGTCGTTTCCGCTGGAACACCGGCAGAGGTGATGGCCGATCCGAACTCGCTGACAGGCCAGTATTTGTCCGGGAAAAAGTTTATTCCGCTTCCGCTTGAACGCCGCAAGTCGGATGGCCGCTACGTCGAAATCAAAGGGGCGGCCGAAAACAATTTAAAAAATGT
Source organism: Neobacillus sp. PVCKKU3 (assembly GCF_058323225.1). NCBI lineage: Bacteria > Bacillati > Bacillota > Bacilli > Caryophanales > Bacillaceae > Neobacillus > Neobacillus sp. PVCKKU3. Next base: position 25,157 of record NZ_JBLVQN010000007.1, on the reverse strand, counting down.
CAACGTGAAGATTCCATTAGGGCAATTTATCGCCGTAACGGGCGTTTCCGGTTCTGGAAAAAGTACGCTTGTGAATGAAATCCTTCATAAGGCGCTGGCACAGAAGCTTAATCGCGCAAAAACGAAGCCAGGCCAACACAAGAGTATTAATGGTATAGAACATTTAGAAAAGGTCATTGATATCGACCAGTCACCAATCGGTCGGACGCCACGCTCCAATCCGGCAACTTACACCGGTGTGTTTGATGACATTCGTGATGTGTATGCTGCCACAAACGAATCCAAAGTCCGAGGATACAAAAAGGGCCGCTTCAGCTTTAACGTAAAAGGCGGCCGCTGTGAAGCCTGCCGCGGTGACGGGATTATTAAAATCGAAATGCACTTTTTACCTGATGTTTATGTTCCTTGCGAGGTTTGTCACGGTAAACGCTACAACCGTGAAACGCTCGAGGTAAAATACAAAGGCAAAAATATTTCTGAAGTTCTCGATATGACCGTTGAGGACGCAGTGAAATTTTTCGAAAACATTCCAAAAATCAGCCGCAAGCTCCAGACTATTTATGATGTGGGACTAGGTTACATGAGGCTTGGCCAGCCGGCAACGACGATGTCGGGAGGGGAAGCACAGCGCGTCAAGCTTGCCTCCGAGCTGCACCGCCGCTCCAATGGCCGTTCGTTCTATATCTTGGACGAGCCGACAACCGGCCTCCATGTAGACGACATTTCACGTTTGCTTGTGGTGCTGCAGCGCTTAGTCGAGAATGGCGACACCGTATTGGTCATAGAGCATAACCTGGATGTTATCAAAACCGCCGATTACCTGATCGACCTCGGACCAGAGGGCGGCGACAAAGGCGGTACGATTGTCGCTACGGGAACGCCGGAAAAGGTTGCTGAAGTTCCCGGATCGTACACAGGTAAGTACTTAAAGCCCATCCTCGAGCGCGACCGCTTAAGAATGAAACAGGAAATTGAAGATAAAAGTGCTATTAATGCATAGATAAGGTCTAGGAAGAGCCGGAACCGCTTAAGAAGTGGGACCGGCTCTTTTTTGTCTGGGAAATTACCGATTACTCGATGTTGCTGACCTCGGAATTGGTGTTCGGCGGATAATGGCGGGAAATTGGCGGATATGCTGCACAGTTCGGCGGATATACCCAAAGTTTTGGCGGATATAATCGGGATTTAAGCGGATAACTCCCAAGGTCTAGTGGACAACCCCAAGAGTCCAATCCTTAAACTTCCTGAAATTGAAAACAATTCAAGAAATTGGTAAAATAGTAGTTAGATAGACTAAATAAAGGAGATTACCCAATGATATTGCGCAGAATCCTTCAGCAATTTCTATTATGGATGATTACCATTTTCTTATTTTTAACGTTGTTATTCCTGCCGCGCACAACAGAGTATCAAACCGGGCCAAGAGGGATGTTTTTAAGTGCAAAATACTCCTATACTATTGAAGCTCACGTTGACCAGTTCAAAGAATTCTTTCACTATATAAAGGAAAACAAAGGTCTTGGCACTGTGTACAATGGTTTTTCCCTGACAGAAAATATTTGGCGGACCTTTAAAAAGAGCATGCTGATTACAATTCCGGCGCTTCTCATGGGCTTTTTTCTGGGCATTGCCAAAGGGATATTCGATTATAGGATCAGGGACAAAAAAGGAAAACTGCTGGGGGTCAGCACGACAAGATTCTTCCTCTCCGTCCCCGACTTATTTTTAATCATTGCCTTGCAGCTTCTCATCATGGAGGCTTATGAAGCCGGAATTCTGCCCCATATCAAAGTGTATGGCAGCGGCGAACCGAGCGTCGTCGTTCTTGACATCATTTTTCTGGCCATTTATCCGTTATTTTACATCGCGAACATCACCTTTTTCAGCATCCGCGACGAGCAGGGGATGGACTACATACGAACCGCTTTTTCGAAGGGAACTTCCTCACTTAAAGTGCTGTACCGCCATGTCTTAAAAAATAGTTTCCTTAAAATCTTGAGCCACTCCAACACCATTACCCTTTACACACTATCAAACTTGTTTATTGTCGAATATTTAACCAACTATCGCGGAGCCGCCTACTTTTTCTATGAAACCGTAACCTCGCCAGCGTCTTTTGTAACCGGCCAGCATTTCAAGGTTGGGGTGTACCCGGCCGCAGGGTACATCATCCTGTTTACTGGCTTTATTTTTGTGGCGAAAATTCTGACGGAAATTGCCAGGGGACTGGTTTCTCCGCTGGAAAGGAATCGATAGACATGAAGAATTGGAAGCTATGGGTAAGCTCGCTGTTTTTGCTGCTGCTGGTATTTATAATGTTTGCCGGTCCCTACCTGCCATTTGTTGATCGAAACCTGGAACAAACGGGAGTGGTGAAAACAGAAGAGGGTAAGTTTATTCTGCCGCCGATTCCGCCGCGTGAAGGATTTCCGCTCGGCACCGACAAATATGGGGTGGACATCCTTAGTCAGATTATCCTAGGGGCAAAAGAAACATTGGCAATTGTCGTAAGTGTGGTCATCATCCGATATATTTTGGCCATCCCGCTTGCTATCGGGGCGTTTTACTCAAGGCTCTTGGAAAAACTGCTTCACGGCTGGCAGCAGCTGTTTTCCTTTATGCCGCCCATTTTTTTCGTGTCCTTTTTCGTCACGCTGCCATTTATCTTTTTTTCGGAAAATCGCGGTCCCTGGATGATTGCAGTCATTGCCATCCTCGAAACAGGAAGGGTAGCCGACGTCATTCTCCATCACATGAAGGAAACAAAGCGGAGGCCGTATATTGAAGCGGGCATTGCGGCCGGCGGTTCGCCGTTTAGTCTTTTTAAAAAATACTATCTGCCCGTCGTCATTCCAACTATTATTATCTTAATTATCAACGATATGGGACGAGTACTCTTTTTAATAGCGCAACTTGGGGTCGTTCATATTTATGTGACGCATAAATTTGTTACCTTAGAGGGTGGTTCATATGAGGTTGTGAATACATCCTTGGCCTGGCCGACGATGTTTAGGACCATCACCGCTGACATTTTTACCTATCAATGGATTCCGTTTTCTGTCATCGGTGCCATCGCCATCACCATTTTTTCTCTTAATCTATTTGCCGACGGACTGCAGAAGTTTTTTGAAAATAAATACCGAACGTACCGGGCGGATTTATAAAAAGCAGCGACTTCAAAATTTCGAAACCTTTCCCGGCCCAATCCGTAAATAAAGGATAAGGGGTGGTGGAGAAAATGGAATCGAGAAAAGTTCTATCAAGTCTGTGTTATTTCAGCATTTTTTTTGCGGGATTTCTTTTCCCATTGGTTGTTTATTTTGCATCAGGGGATGAAGTTACCAAAGGGCATGCCAAAAAATCATTGCTGTCGCATGTGCTGCCGGCCGTTTTAACGCCTTTGGCTGTTGTGGCTTTTATTTTTGATTTTGCCAACTTCGAAAATCAATTCCCTTTTGTTTTTATTATTAGTCTGATTGTCCTTGCGATCATATGGGTCGTTGTGATCATATGGAACATTATAAAAGGCGTAAAGGTCTTAGTGGCTGAATAATATTTTATGAAGAAAAATATTAAACCTTAGAGGGTGGAAACCATGAAAGAGGAACGTACGCGAATTTTAAAAATGGTCGAAGAGGGTAAGCTGTCAGTTGAGGAAGCCTTAACCTTGCTCGAAGAATTGGAGAAGGCTCAAGCTGCGATGGAGCAAAAGCAGGCGCAAATTCTAAATGAGCTATCATCGGCCGTTCACTTTGAGGAGGCAAAAAAGGAAGATCCTGTTTTTGCTAAGTATCAATCGACAAAGGAAAAGATTTTTGAATTTGTCGATAGTGCCTTGAAAAAAATAAAAGAGATTGATTTGGACCTGAATTTTGGCCATTCCCATGAAATTTCGCATATTTTTCACCATGGCAATGTAGAACTTAAGGACATGGATATTGACCTTGCGAATGGCTCTGTGAAACTCGTTGCTTGGGATCAGCCGGATGTTCGGGTGGAGTGCCAGGCAAAGGTTTATCGCGTTGACAATCAGGATCAGGCCCGCCAAAACTTTTTACGGGATGTTACGTTTACAGTGGAGTCCGAAAAGCTGAGCTTTTTAACCCAGCAAAAATGGATGAAGGTGGAAGCCGTGATGTTCGTGCCCAAAGCGCAGTATGATAAGGTACGGGTGCGAATCTTTAATGGCTCCATTTCCGGTGGTGATATTAATGTAAATGATTTGCGAGTGAAAACCGCAAATGGAAAAATTAAGCTGGAACAGCTCACAGGTACGAAAGCAGAGATAGAAACAGCGAACGGGAAAATCAAGGTCAAGAACAGCTGCTTTGATGAGCTCGAGGCCGAGACGATAAATGGTTCGATAAAGCTTGATGGTGATTTTAAAAAGGCGGAGGCCCAATCCTTTAATGGGCACGTCAGCGTGAACTTGAGTGGTGACCGCTGCGAATGGATTCATGCCAAAACAACGTCAGGCCCAATTGATTTGTATGTCCCGGAGAGCCTGCCGGTAAATGGTGAGCTTAAGACCAACCTGGGCGGCTTTAACCTGAAGCTTGTCGGTGTACAAATTTTAGATGAAAAGAGTGAAATGATTCAAAAATCGCTTCGCTTCGAGTCCGTCAATCATCCTGATAAAATGTTAAAGATCTACGCCGACTCCAAATCGGGTTCGATTTCATTGCAAAAATCGTTTGAATAATTGTGGCTTTTGTAAATATATTTAAATGAACAAGCTTTAATTAATTTTTTTGTTATAGGAGTTTGGTTATATGAGATGGCTGATTGGATGTTTGATCAATGCAGTATTGTTCATGGCGTTTGCCGGTTATTTTCACGATAGCTTATATCTGACAGGATTTTGGGCAGCGCTGCAGGCCAGCATTCTTTTGTCCATCTTAAATATACTAGTACGTCCATTGCTGATCCTGTTCACTCTTCCGGTGACGGTCCTGACAATGGGGTTGTTCCTGTTCGTGATTAATGCGATGACGCTTGAGCTGACAGACTATTTAATGGGAAATGCATTCGAAATCTCCGGATTCGGCATGGCCCTCTTTTTCTCCTTGCTCATGTCGCTCATCAATATTATCTTGCAAAAAACGATTATGGACTCAGACAGATCTTCAAGGAAGAAATAAACGAAATACCCGCCCCAAACTGGGGGCGGGTATTTTTGTATGGAGACACGTTACACATTTAAACAACTAAAGTATGGTTTCGATAAAAAAAATGTTAAAATAGGAGCAAATTGATTTTTTGATGTAGTTTGTTTTGAAATGAGTGGAAATTTGAAGGAGGTAGCTTCCTTGCCTAAGGTCCGTACAAAAGATGTGTTAGAAAAATTTCAGCTTGAATTGATTTGCGGAGAAGAGGGTATTAATCGCCCGATTACGATGAGTGATATTTCCCGGCCTGGAATTGAAATGGCCGGTTACTTTGAATATTACCCGGCAGAACGCATTCAGCTTTTAGGAATGACAGAGTTATCTTTTTTCGAAGAGCTTCCTGAAAGAGATAAAGCTTCCAGAATGGAGCGGCTATGCACCGATATCACACCGGCTATTATTGTGACGAGAGGCTTGGAGGTTCCTCCTGTGTTGATTGAAGCAGCAGAGCGGGAATCTGTACCGGTTCTCAGAACCACTTTAAAGACGACCCGGTTCTCAAGCCGTCTGACCAATTATTTGGAAAGTAAACTGGCGCCTACCACGGCTGTGCATGGGGTATTGGTGGACGTTTACGGCATTGGTGTGTTAATTACCGGAAAAAGCGGCGTCGGTAAGAGTGAAACAGCGCTGGAGCTTGTTAAGCGCGGACACCGTCTCGTTGCCGACGACTGCGTAGAAATCCGTCAGGAGGACCAGGACACACTGGTGGGAACGTCACCGGAATTAATTGAGCATTTATTGGAGATCCGCGGCCTAGGCATCATCAACGTGATGACGCTGTTCGGTGCTGGGGCTGTCCGCAGCAACAAACGGATTACGCTTATCATCAACCTGGAAATCTGGGATGCCAAGAAGCAATATGACCGCCTTGGCTTGGATGAAGAGAAAATGAAAATCATCGATACTGAGGTAACGAAGCTGACCGTACCGGTCCGTCCAGGACGGAACATTGCCGTCATCATTGAAGTGGCAGCCATGAACTACCGCCTCAAACGTATGGGTGTCAATGCCGCTCAGCAATTTACCGACCGCCTGTCCGACGTTATCGAAGATGTCGAGCATGAAGAGATGTAAAGGGAAGGAATTCGTGGCGGAACTAATGAACCACATGAACAGTTTTAATAGGAAGAGGAGAATTAGATGAACGAAAATATTCAGCCGCTAAACCCTATCGCCTTTTCGCTTGGTCCCATCCAGGTGCATTGGTATGGGATTATCATAGGCTCCGGCCTTGCTCTTGCCTTGTACCTGGCAATTCGTGAAGGAAACCGGCGCGGTCTGCCGAAGGATACGTTTGCCGATTTAATGCTTTGGGCGATTCCAATTGCCATCATTTCCGCCCGCATTTATTATGTTATTTTTGAATGGGGCTATTACAAAAACCACCTGGCGGACATTCCGCAAATTTGGAACGGTGGAATTGCTATTCACGGCGCCTTGATTGGTTCCGTCCTGACGGCGTACATTTTTTCAAAAAAACGGGGGATTTCTTTTTGGAAAATTGCCGACATTGCTGCGCCCAGCCTCATCCTCGGGCAGGCTATCGGCCGCTGGGGCAATTTCATGAACCAGGAAGCCCACGGCGGAGAGGTTACCCGTGCCTTCCTTGAAAATTTGCATTTGCCGGAATTTATTATTAACCAAATGTACATTAACGGGGCTTATTATCATCCAACATTTTTATACGAATCGCTTTGGGACTTCGCCGGTTTTATTCTGTTAATGCTTCTTCGCCGCGTTAATTTCCGCCGCGGGGAATTGTTCTTAACGTATGTGATCTGGTACTCCATCGGCCGCTTCTTCGTAGAAGGCCTTCGTACAGATAGCTTAATGCTCGGCAGCCTGCGCATGGCACAAGCTATTTCGATTGCGCTAATTGTTAGTGCGATTATCATTTTAATTTATCGCCGGAAAAAACAGCTGTCGGAAACAAGGTATTTGGAGCAGGCAAACTAGGTTCTTAAAATTATTAGATAAAATGAAATAACATGTAAAACATAAAAGGGAGTTTTGGGGAAATGCTGTTCAACTCGATTAAAAACGGACTGCTGTCCGGCTTAAAGACAACTTGGACATTGGGCAAAATCATTTTTCCAGTTACGTTGATCGTCGCCGTGCTGCAGTATACACCAGTATTGCCGTGGGTCATCAAGGTGATTTCCCCGCTGATGAAGCTTTTGGGACTCTCTGGAGATGCCGCCATTCCGCTTGTTCTTGGCAATTTCCTAAACCTTTATGCGGCAATCGGAGCCATATTGACACTCGATTTTTCTGTAAAAGAAGTGTTTATTTTAGCCGTGATGCTATCCTTTTCACACAACTTATTTATCGAATCCGGTGTTGCGATGAAGGCTGGCGTCAAGCTTTGGGTCGTCCTGACAACAAGGCTGGGATTGGCGATTGTTTCTGCTGCGGTGATTAATCTTGTCTGGCATGGCGGCAGCGCCCCAGCCAAGTACGGTTTAATCGAAGCGCAAACAGGGCATCCATCAAGCCTCGGCGGAATCTTTTTACAGGCGATTGAAAAAGCGGGCCTCGGTATCCTGCAACTCGCGATGATTGTTATTCCGCTTATGGTGGTCATTCAGATTTTGAAGGATATTAACTGGTTGAAAAAGTTTTCGAAAACGATGGCTCCTGTTACCAAATCGCTTGGCATGCAGGAGAATACCTCCACGACCATGGCTGCAGGTCTCTTGTTCGGGCTGGCGTACGGTGCAGGCGTCATGATTCAAGCCGTTAAAGAGGATGGAGTTAGCCATAAAGACGTAACCTTAGCATTTATTTTTCTCGTCGCCTGCCATGCAGTTGTCGAGGATACATTAATTTTTGTACCGTTAGGCATCCCGGTTTGGCCGTTGTTCTTGATCCGGCTGGGGGTAGCGATTATCTTAACCTTAATCGTCGGCACCATTTGGCGGCGGTCAGGTCTACTAAGAAAGGAAGCGGCATAGTGAAAATTACTACACTCCTATTTGATTTAGATGGAACCTTGATTGATACAAATGAATTAATTATCGCATCGTATTTGCATACATTGGAAAAATTTTATCCCGGCAAGTATCAGCGCGAGCATGTCTTGCCGTTCATGGGTCCAACTCTCAGTGAGGCGTTTAGCACCGTAGACCCCGAGCAGGTAGACGATATGATTGCTGAGTACCGGGCATTTAATGTTGCAAATCATGATGCCTTTGTGAAAGAATTCCCTGGTGTATTTGAAACAATTCAAACTTTGAAGGAAAAGGGCTATAAGCTTGCGATCGTTACGACTAAACGTCTTGATGTGGCGATGATGGGACTGCGATTGACGAAGATGGATTCGTTTTTTGATACGGTCATTGCTTTGGACCATGTCACAAAGGTCAAGCCTGATCCAGAACCAATTTTGAAAGCATTGGAACAACTTGGTTCGTCTCCATCTGAAGCGATGATGGTCGGCGATAATCTCCACGATATTTTAGGCGGGAAAAATGCCGGTGTGTTGACGGCAGGAGTCGCTTGGTCAGCTAAAGGCCGCAATCACATTGCCGAGCAAAATCCAGATTACATCTTAGAGGAAATGCCGGATTTGTTAAAAATCCTTGATAAATAAAAAATCCTCGGAGAGTGAGAAGTATGAGGAAAACGACCCGCTACCCTGTCAAGGGCGCGAACTCCCTTTGGCAGGTTTACAAAACGGTGTCTTTCTGGAAGGTTGCCAAAAATTTTATTGTTATTCAATTGGCGCGCTATACTCCTTTTATGAGTGTGAAAAACTGGCTGTATCGAACTTTTCTTGGCATGAAGGTAGGGGAAAAGACTTCGTTTGCGCTGATGGTTATGCCGGATATTATGTTCCCGGAAAAAATCAGCGTTGGCCGCAACACGGTCATCGGTTTTAATACGACGATCCTTGCCCATGAGTATTTGATAGAGGAATACCGATTGGGTGAAGTTATCATCGGAGACGAAGTGATGATCGGCGCCAACTCGCTTATCATGCCCGGGGTGACGATTGGCGACGGGGCCATTGTCTCAGCGGGTACGATGGTACATAAGGATGTTCCACCCGGCTATTTTGTCGGGGGTAACCCAATGCAGGTCATTTATACAAAAGAGCAGCAGGCCGATCGCTGGGCCGATGATCCGATTTATGGAAAAAAAGAATAATTGAAATGGAAGTCTGGTCTGGGGTGTTTGACCAGGCTTTTTTTGATAGTTGGTTTTTGTGATTCGGCGGATACTTACAGGGCTACGGCGGATTTTCAGATAAAATTGGCGGATACGTTCCCTACTTTGGCGGATAACACTCTAAAAATGGCGGGTAGTTGCCAGTCTGACCTTTTGAAAGCAACCTTTTTGGGGTATAAAATCCAGAATCCGGCGAATAATACATAAGATTTGGCGAATCAGCCAATACCCCCAGCCAGAAATCCCACAAAAAGTCTTTATATTCAATGTTTTTTCATTGACGAAAACCACGACAAGGTTTAAACTACATATAATTAACTTTAATTCTCTAATACATTAGCAGACTAAAGTGTTCGAAAAGGATGGGAAAGATGAGCCGCTTGTTTATGTTTGAAAAGCCTTTAGGGATGCGGGATACGCTCCCAGAATTATATGAAAAAAAGCATCAAGTACGTTCCTCAATTGCGGATACGATGAAGCTTTGGGGCTATCAATTTATTGAAACCCCGACTCTTGAATACTATGAAACCGTTGGCGCGGCATCGGCGATTCTCGATGCGCAGCTTTTTAAATTACTTGATAAAGAGGGGCATACCCTCGTTCTACGGCCGGAAATGACAACCCCGATTGCACGCGTAGCGGCTTCCAAGTTATTAAATGAGGACTTGCCGGTTAGATTGGCGTACTCGGCAAATGTATACCGGGCCCAGCAGCGCGAGGGCGGCCGGCCTGCTGAATTTGAGCAGATTGGTGTCGAATACTTGAATGACAATACCGTATCCTGCGATGGTGAGACGATCGCTTTATTAATTTCTTCTTTAAAAAAAGCAGGCTTGTCAGAATTTCAAGTTTCAATCGGACATGTCGGGTTTTCCCAGGAACTGTTCATGCAGATTCTTGGCACCAACGGCAGGGCTACAGCACTAAGGAAGTTTTTATATGAAAAAAATTATGTCGGCTATCGCGAAAGCGTACAGTCGTTCAACCTCTCTTCAATTGATAAACAAAGGCTGTTGAAGCTGCTTCAGCTAAGGGGTGGCGATGAGGTGATTGAATATGCCTTGGACGTTATTGAAAATGACAAAGGCAAGCAGGCAATCACAGAATTACAAGAGCTGTGGGATGTCATTAAGGATTATGGTGTCGAAGAGCATGTGAAGTTTGATTTTTCAATCGTCAGTCATATGAGCTACTATTCTGGCATTTTATTTGAGGTTTATGCCGGGAATGTCGGCTTTCCGATTGGCAACGGCGGCCGCTACAGCTTACTTGAGAAGTTTGGAAAAAATGCAACTGCAACAGGGTTTGCGGTCCGGCTTGATATGCTGCTCGAGGCAATGGGAGGCGGCCAAACGGAAACTACCGGGCATTGCATTTTGTTCAGTCAGGAACGGCGGAAGGAAGCCTTCGAACTTGCTCGGAAACTGCATGAGGAAGGAACCAGAACAGTGCTTCAGGATATTACAGGCGTTAAAGACATAGATGCTTTTACTAAAAAATTCGCCGAAACGACCTTTTTAATCGGAGGTGGACAGCGATGAACGATGTATTGACGATTGCCATGCCAAAGGGCCGAATTTTTGAAGAAGCGGCGGAATTGCTGCGGAAAGCAGGCTATAAACTTCCACCGGAATTTGATGATTCCCGTAAACTCATCATCGATGTTGCCGAGGAAAACCTGCGCTTCATTCTCGCAAAGCCAATGGATGTGGCTACCTATGTCGAGCACGGCGTTGCCGATGTCGGGATTGCCGGAAAAGACGTATTGCTCGAAGAAGAGCGCGATGTCTATGAGCTTCTTGATTTAAAAATCAGCTATTGCTATTTAGCAGTTGCAGGGCTTCCTGATACTAAAATGAACGATGTGGCACCAAGAGTGGCGACGAAATATCCGAATGTTGCTGAAGCGTATTTCCGTGAGCAGGGGGAGCAAGTCGAAATCATTAAATTGAATGGCTCCATCGAACTCGCCCCGATCATCGGGTTATCTGACAGAATTGTTGACATTGTCTCTACCGGCCGGACCCTAAAGGAAAACGGGCTTGTGGAATACGAAAAAATTGTTGATATTACGTCAAGACTCGTTGTAAATCCAGTCAGCTACAGAATTAAAGATGCGCAAATTGACGACCTAGTCGCACGTCTTCATGAAGTTGTGGGGGGTTAATAAATGAAAATACAAAGAGTGCAGGATCTAATTTCGATAAAAAGATCAATTGAAGCAGGGACCTCCGAGCAGCAAGCTGTTGTCAAAGGAATCATCGCTGATGTCCGCAGCCGTGGGGACGAGGCATTAAGTGAATATACAGAGAAATTCGACCGTGTAAAGTTATCTTCTTTTTCCGTAACAGACGAGGAAATTGAAGAAGCCTACGGGAAGGTCGATGAGCAATTTATTTCCATCGTTCGTGAGGCAGCGGAAAATATCCGTACATACCACGAAAAACAGCTTCGTCCTTCCTGGATGACGACGGAGGAAAATGGCACAATTCTTGGTCAAAAAATTACCCCGCTTGATTCAGTCGGCGTATATGTGCCGGGTGGAACGGCTGCTTACCCTTCATCGGTGCTGATGAACGTGGTTCCAGCAAAAGTTGCCGGTGTGAAAAGGATTGTCATGGTTTCCCCGCCGGATGCGGATGGGAAACTTCCTGCAGCGGTACTTGTTGCCGCAAAGGAAGCAGGTGTCGTAGAAATTTACAAGGCTGGCGGAGCCCAAGCCGTGGCGGCGTTAGCGTACGGTACGGAAACCATTCAAGCCGTAGATAAAATCACCGGTCCGGGAAATATTTATGTTGCGCTTGCTAAACGCGAAGTATTCGGCGATGTCGACATCGATATGATTGCGGGCCCAAGTGAGATTGCTATTTTAGCAGACGAAACAGCCAGTGCAGACGAGGTGGCAGCTGATCTGTTATCCCAGGCGGAGCACGACCCGCGGGCCTGCAGTGTATTGGTAACACCGTCATTGGAGTTGGCCGAAGCGGTTGCAGCAGAGGTTGAAAAGCAGATTGCTGTGCTGCCACGAAGAGAAATTGCCGCCCGATCAATTGCGGATTATGGAGCTATCTATGTAACGGAAAATATCGATGAGGCGGTTGAAACGGTTAACCAGCTAGCGCCAGAACACCTTGAAGTGATGACAGCAAACGCAATAGAGCTGTTGGGGAAAATTCGTCATGCCGGAGCCATTTTTATCGGACGATACAGTTCTGAACCAGTTGGCGACTATTTTGCCGGACCGAATCACGTGCTGCCGACAAATGGAACGGCTCGCTTTTCGAGCCCGCTCAATGTCGATGATTTTCAAAAGAAATCCAGTGTTATTATATATAGTGAAAAAGCATTAAAGGCTAACGGTGCAAAAATTGCTGCATTTGCCAGGATGGAAGGGCTTGAGGCCCACGCTCGCGCCGTTGAGACGAGATTAAAAAACGATAACTAGTGGGGTGAGCTCGTGGAACGAGTTGCAAGTGTGGATAGAAAAACAAATGAAACGAAAATAAAGCTGACGTTTGAAGTAGATGGCGAAGGAAGTTCCAACCTGGAAACAGGGGTACCATTCTTAAGCCACATGCTCGATTTGTTTACAAAACACGGACAATTTAATTTAACAGTGGATGCAAATGGTGATATTGAAGTCGATGACCATCACACTACGGAGGATATCGGCATTTGTCTGGGACAGGCGCTTCGTGAAGCCCTTGGCGACAAACGTGGTATCAAACGTTATGGCAATGCTTTTGTTCCGATGGATGAAGCATTGGCGCAGGTAGTGGTCGATCTTAGCAATCGCCCGCATTTGGAAATGCGTGCGGAGTTCCCTGGCCAGAAGGTAGGAACCTTCGATACCGAATTGGTTCATGAGTTTCTCTGGAAGCTAGCCCTAGAGGCCCGGATGAATCTCCATGTAATCGTCCATTATGGAAAAAATACACACCACATGATTGAGGCTGTTTTTAAAGCACTTGGCCGGGCACTCGATGAAGCCACAACCATCGACCCGCGCATCAAAGGTGTTCCATCTACAAAAGGAATGCTGTAGATTTTAGAAAATTCGGGGAGTATCAGGCACCGCGTGCCACTGCACCAGAAAGGATGTTTATATGATCGGTATTGTAGATTATGGCATGGGGAATTTATTTAGTGTCAGCAAGGCGCTGGAACGTCTGGGGGCAGATTATTTCATTTCAGCCAATCATAGGGAGTTGCTTGAGGCTGATGCTCTGATTTTGCCTGGGGTTGGTGCCTTTCGTGATGCGATGGAGCGCCTGCCGGCAGATACAATTAAGGAATTTGCGGCAACCGGCAAACCGCTTTTAGGCATTTGCCTTGGCATGCAGTTATTGTTTGAAAACAGTGAGGAAAATGGTTTTACAGAAGGTCTTGGTCTCTTGCCGGGCAGTGTCCGCCGTTTCCCTGGCCGCTCCGAGAACGGTGAACCATACAAGGTTCCCCACATGGGCTGGAATCGGCTTGAATTCGTGAAGGAATCGCTGCTTACTAGCAATTTGGAAGAGAATTATGTCTACTTCGTTCATTCGTATTTTGTGAATGCGGAAAACTCTGAGGTCCTTATTGCCAAAGCGGATTACCATGAACAGGTTTCCGCTGTTGTCGGCCGCGATAACATTTTCGGAATGCAATTCCATCCCGAAAAAAGCAGTCGGCTTGGAATGGCCCTACTTGATAATTTTTTAAAAATAGCAGTTGAAAGGAAGGCGGTACGATGACATTCACCATTTATCCCGCAATAGACATGCGGGGCGGGAAATGTGTCCGCCTTCTGCAAGGCGATTACGACAAAGAAACAGTTTACGGCGATTCCCCATTTGACATGGCTAAGACCTTCGCGGCAGATGGCGCCGAGTGGATCCATATGGTAGACCTAGACGGGGCTAAGGATGGCAAGCGGGTAAATGACCGTTTTGTGATTGAGGCGGCTCAGCAGCTCGCTAATGTGAAAATTCAAATCGGCGGCGGGATTCGTTCAGAGGCGGATATTGCCCATTATTTAGAGAATGGTGTTGACCGAGTTATTATCGGAAGCATTGCGGTTTCCAATCCGGAGTTCGCTATTGATATGATTAAAAAGTTCGGTGGGCGGATTGCCGTTGGAATCGATGCAAAAAATGGCTATGTGGCTACACATGGTTGGCTCGACACTTCTGAGGTGAAGGCGGTCGAGCTTGGGAAACGCTTCGCGGATGCTGGGGCTGAGACCTTTATTTTTACCGATATTGCCACAGACGGAATGCTTTCAGGACCCAATATTGCAGCTGTCAGTGAACTGGCTGAAGTTACTGGCAAAAACGTCATTGCCTCAGGCGGAGTGAGCAGCCTTGCGGATTTACAGTCCCTATCCACGGCAAAAGGCATCGGTGGAGCAATCGTTGGCAAGGCCCTTTATGAAAAAAGATTTACCTTAAAGGAAGCTTTAAAAATTGGTCAGCTTTAAAACAAGGGCGGGGGAGAAATCATGACTTTAACGAAAAGAATTATACCCTGCTTGGACGTGAAGGACGGGCGGGTAGTAAAGGGAATTCAATTTGTCCAGCTGCGCGACGCCGGCGATCCGGTAGAACTGGCGCGGATTTACGATGAGCAAGGGGCCGATGAGCTTGTGTTTCTTGATATCTCGGCTTCGGTTGAGGGACGAAAGACAATGGTTAAGGTCGTTAAGGCGGTTGCCTCCGAATTGGCCATTCCTTTTACGGTTGGCGGCGGCATCAATTCATTGGAAGATATGAAAAAAATTCTTCGAGCCGGGGCAGATAAGGTTTCTTTGAATACTGCGGCGGTCCAGAATCCGGAACTTATTCGCGAAGGGGCCGACTTTTTCGGATCCCAGTGTATCGTTGTAGCCATTGATGCAAAATATGATTCCGAGATCGGGACTTGGAGGGTATACACACATGGCGGCCGAAAGCCAACTGAAAAGAAGGTAATCGATTGGGCGCGGGAGGCAATGGAGCTAGGCGCGGGTGAAATTTTGCTGACGAGCATGGACAGCGATGGTGAGAAAAATGGCTTTGACCTCTCTCTTACGAAGGCGGTCAGTGAAGCCGTTACGATTCCGGTGATTGCCTCAGGCGGTGCCGGAAATGCAGAGCACTTTGCTGAAGCCTTTTTGGAAGGTAAAGCCGATGCCGCACTTGCCGCATCCATTTTTCATTACAAGGAAACTTCAGTGCAGGAAGTTAAAAGCTATTTGCACGAAAAGGGACTGGCTGTACGTTAAATCTTAGTTTTATTATATAAATAAGTTGATTTCAAAAAAGGAAGTGAAGGTCCGATGAATCCGGACACTATCAAATTTGACGAAAAGGGATTAGTCCCTGCCATTATTCAGGATGCAGAAACATTAGAAGTTTTGACGCTTGCTTATATGAATAAAGAGTCGCTTGCGAAAACATTGGAAACAGGTCAAACCTGGTTCTTCAGCCGCTCCCGCCAGGAATTGTGGCATAAGGGGGAAACAAGCGGCAATACGCAGTCTGTAGTCAGCATTAAGTACGATTGCGATCAGGATGCCTTATTAGTGCTTGTGAATCCTAAAGGACCAGCATGCCATACAGGAGCGGTCAGCTGTTTTTCAGGGGAAGAGGTAGCGGATAGAAAATCGAGTTTGGGCGATTATCAAATTCTGCAAACCCTTGAAAAAGTCATCTTGGACCGTGAACAGGAGCGTCCGGAAGGCGCGTATACCACTTACCTTTTTGAAAAAGGTGTCGATAAAATTTTGAAAAAGGTCGGCGAGGAAGCTGCCGAAGTCATCATCGCAGCAAAAAACCGCGACCATGGAGAACTGAAATGGGAAGCAGCGGACTTGCTTTATCACCTGCAGGTATTGCTGGTGGAACAAGGCCTTCCATTCAAAGAAGTATTACGTACATTGGAAGAAAGACACAAGGACCGGTCCTGATTTTGGACCGGTTTTTCTATTTGAAAATACCTATTTGGGGGATGGATTCGTTCCTTTTAATGGTTTGGCGGATAACTATTAGCTCTTGGCGGATATCAACCATAATTCAGCGGATAAACCTGCAAGTTCGGCGGATATCTCCGTGATTTAGGCGGATAATGAACAAATTTCGGCGGATACCCCTTTTTAACAAACATCCAACAGGTGCCAAGCACTGCCCGGAAATTTTTCCATACCGCCCAAAGCTCTAAATCCTTCTCGTACAAGAGTCAATTGTGTTATACTACATTAGTTATGAAAGGATGATGGAGGACTGCATGAGTAAAGACGCAAAAGCAAGAATGCAAAAGGGGAAAATACTCTCATTTGTTCCTACAGGGGAATATTATTTCAAGAAAGGAATTAAGGCATACCATCGCCGTGATTTTTTCAAAGCGAAAAAATATTTAGGACGGGCGCTGCAGCTTGAACCGGGCGAACCGATGATTGCGTGCCAGCTGGCCATTGTATCGACTGAACTTGGCGAGTTTGAAGATTCCAACCGACTCCTGCATCTCATCCTTGAAGATCTTGACCATGAAATGGTGGAGTGCCACTACTTCTTAGCAAATAATTATGCCCATTTGGGATTTTTTAAAGATGCTTATCACCATGCCAACTTGTATATGGAATTGGATGCAGGTGGGGATTTTTCAGAGGATGCGGAGGAATTGCTTGAGCTTCTCGCATTGGAGTCGGATGATTTGGCTGAAGAGTTCTTTCAGCAGGACGACCTAATCGTTAAACAGGAGCAGGCTCGCGAGTTGCTCGAATCAGGTTATTTCCCAAAAGCGATAGAACTATTAAAGGAAGTCATCAAGGAGTACCCGGAATACTGGTCTGCCTACAACAACCTAGCGCTCGCTTATTTCTATTTAGGCAAAGCCGAGAAGGCGGACGCCATCTTAAATGATGTTTTGAAAAAGAACCCCGGGAATCTGCACGCGCTATGCAATAAAATGATATTTGCCCATTATCAAGGGCGTATAAAATATGTCAATGAGCTGTTTGATAGCTTGAAAAAAATTCAGCCGCTTTTAAGCGAGCACCAATTTAAGCTCGGAACCTCTTTCGCGCTTGTCGGCGAATATGAGCATGCTTATGTTTGGCTGAAAAAATTATATAAAAACGGCTTTGATGGGGATGGCCCGTTTTATTATTGGCTCGCCTATTCTGCTTATTTTACAGGCAGGGAAGTTTTTGCCCAAAACGTTTGGAAAAAGCTGCTTGAAATTAATCCTGACAAAGAAGGCCAGGAACCGTGGAATACAAATGAGCAGGACCGTGCAAACGGATTTGAGGACCATTCCGGCTCGATTTTTCAAAAACTAGAAAGCGATTATGTCGAGGAACGGTTATTTGCTCTATTCCTGACAACTGTTTCGGATAAAAAGGATGAAATTATCACCTCAAAGCGCCTTTTTCAAAATCAGAAATTTACGGCGCTGGAGAAGGAATACATCTCGTTAATCCGGTCGGGAAGACCGTCACGGACGGCCGATGCGCAGGAAGTCGCTGAGCTGTTTTATGAAAACCATCAGCCAATTGGGACAATTGAGGCCGGTTTATATTTAATGTGGTTTTCCGTTTTTGTGGAAATGTTTAAAGCAAATATGCAATTGAAAAATAAAAGCGCCTGGGCAGGTGCAGTCGAGTACGTATGGCACAGGCTGCGCAGTGAAAAAGTGTCCCAGCAGGAAATTGCACAGCGCTACGGAACCTCATCGGCAACAATCGGAAAATACGTAAAGTTAGTCAACGAGCTTTTAAATTAAAATCACCCCAAAATCGCCGAAGTAGACTAGCTCCAGCGCCTAGCCCCTCGAGGTCATAAGCCAACCGTCAAGAAGGTTAAAAAGCAACCTTCTCGCCGGCTTGTCTTATGCTTGTCGGGGCTGGTCAAGGCGCTTCCGCTTTCTGATTTTGAGCAGATTTTTGGACTATAGATCAATTGTTTAATACGATTAAGTTGGGAAAGCTAAACTTAATCGTTTTTTTTATACAAGGAGTGAAAACGACCATGACTGAAGAAAAAATTTATGATGTCATCATTGCTGGGGCGGGTCCTGCCGGGATGACAGCTGCTGTATATACATCACGTGCAAATCTATCGACCCTCATGATTGAACGGGGAATGCCGGGCGGCCAGATGGCCAATACCGAGGATGTTGAAAACTATCCGGGTTTTGAAAGCATTTTAGGTCCGGATTTATCAACGAAAATGTTTGAGCATGCGAAGAAGTTCGGTGCCGAATATGCTTATGGTGACATTAAAGAAGTTATTGATCATGGCGATTATAAACTGGTCAAAGCCGGATCAAAGGAATATAAAGCCTACTCCGTCATCATTACAACAGGTGCAGAGTATAAAAAAGTCGGAGTGCCAGGCGAAAAAGAGCTTGGCGGCCGCGGAGTATCCTATTGTGCCGTCTGTGACGGAGCATTTTTCAAAAATAGAGAGCTTTTTGTCATCGGCGGAGGGGACTCTGCAGTTGAAGAGGGTGTATACTTAACTCGATTCGCATCTAAGGTTACCATCGTGCATCGCCGTGACCAGCTTCGCGCACAGAAAATTCTTCAAGACCGTGCCTTTGCCAATGAAAAGGTTGATTTTATTTGGAATCATACTATTAAATCAATTAATGATAAGGACGGTAAGGTTGGCAGTGTGACATTGGTATCAACAGTGGATGATACAGAACAAACCTTGCCTGCTGATGGCGTGTTCATTTATATCGGAATGGTGCCGCTATCTAAACCATTCGAGAGCTTAGGCATCACAAACGAAAATGGCTACATTGAAACAAACGAAAAAATGGAAACAAAGGTGCCGGGCATTTTCGCTGCAGGAGATATTCGTGAAAAAACACTCCGCCAGATTGTAACGGCTACTGGCGACGGCAGTATTGCCGCCCAAACAGCCCAACACTATGTGGAAGAATTGAAAGAGGAAATGAAACTGAAAAAATAATCAAAAAGTTTCCCAACATTTTTTACAAAAAGTTAATCCTGTTTTAATTCAACTGTAACAGTAGTGAAATAAAAATATAGTATGATTATGGAAATTGACCCCCTTTAAAAATATATACCTTTTCTGCACAGGTCCAGCAGCCTGTGCTCTTTTTTTGTGTTCAGCAAGAAAGCTACATAATAAATATGGGAACTCGCCAATCTGGCTCTAATTGTAATATTTGTAAGATGTAATTTGCAGAAATATCAATTTTCAATTGATTGTGAGCGGGTTATAAAAATAGTATAATGAGAAGAATATATGAAGTTGTTATCTTAAGATATTTTGCAATATGTGTTTATATAAAGAGGGTGAAATGTTGTGCAGCGGGTCACCAATTGTGTGTTAATTAGAGAAAATAAGGTATTGTTGCTGCAAAAACCGCGGCGTGGCTGGTGGGTGGCACCTGGCGGAAAAATGGAGCCGGGCGAGTCTGTTCGGGATTCCTGCATCCGGGAATACCGTGAAGAAACTGGCGTGTATTTAAAAAATCCCCAGCTAAAAGGAATTTTTACGATGATTATGATGGAGGGCGACCAGCTTCTGTCGGAGTGGATGATGTTCAGCTTTGTGGCCCATGATTCCGATGGCTTGGACCTTGATGAGTCGGATGAAGGCAAGCTTGAATGGCATCCTTTTGACCAAATAAAAGGCTTGCCGATGGCTGCTGGAGACTACCATATTATCGATTATATGATCCACGGCAAGGGTATGATTTACGGTACTTTTACTTATACAAAAGACTTTCAGCTGATTAGTTACCGATTAGATCCAGGTTAATTCGAAATAGGAGGAATCAAAATGAGTACCGGTTCGACAAGCGATATCCAAATGGTCATTATTACTGGCATGTCCGGCGCAGGGAAAACAGTCGCCATCCAAAGCTTTGAGGATTTAGGATTCTTCTGTGTCGATAATCTGCCTCCTACTTTACTCCCAAAATTTCTAGAACTTATGAAGGAATCAGGGAATAAAATGAATAAAGTTGCCCTTGTCATGGACCTGAGGGGTCGGGAATTTTTCGATCATCTTTTTAAAGCGTTGGATGATAATCTTGCAGAAACCTCCTGGGTTACACCGCAGATTTTATTCCTTGATGCGGATGATGCCACATTGGTCCGCCGCTATAAGGAAACAAGACGGTCCCATCCACTCGCCAAATCAGGGTCACCTCTTGAAGGTATTACCCTTGAACGGGAGCTTCTTGAGGAGTTAAAAGGCAGGGCACAATTAATTTACAACACTTCCCAGATGAAACCGCGGGAATTACGTGAGAAGATATTAACGGAGTTTACGGCAAATAAACAATTAATTTTTACAGTTAACGTTATGTCGTTCGGTTTTAAACACGGCATTCCCATTGATGCCGACCTTGTTTTTGATGTGCGTTTTTTGCCCAATCCGCATTATATTGACCATATGCGCCCGAAAACAGGACTCGACGAGGATGTCTCCAGCTATGTCTTAAAATGGAACGAAACACAGAAATTTTTGGAAAAAGTAACAGACCTTCTGAGTTTCATGCTTCCTCATTACAAAAGGGAAGGCAAGGCCCAATTGGTGATTGCGATTGGCTGTACGGGCGGCCAGCATCGTTCTGTGGCGCTCGCTGAATACATCGGCCGATTTTTCCAAAAGGATTATAAGACGATTGTTTCTCACCGTGACATCGAGAGGAGAAAGGAAAAGACAACATGAGAGAATTTGGGCAGCCTAGAATTGTCGTCATTGGAGGAGGCACAGGGTTACCTGTTTTGCTTAGAGGCTTAAAGCAGTATCCTGTTGATATTACCGCTATTGTCACCGTAGCTGACGATGGCGGCAGTTCAGGCCGAATCCGTGAGGACCTGCATGTTCCTCCGCCGGGTGATGTCCGTAATGTTTTGGTGGCACTTTCCGATGTGGAGCCTCTCGTTGAGGAAATGTTCCAGCACCGGTTTAAGACGTCAAACGAACTATCCGGCCATTCGCTTGGCAACCTGATTATCGCCGCGATGACCTCGATAACCGGTAATTTTGTTCATGCGATTCAGGAGATGAGCAAGGTTCTGAATGTAAGGGGAAAAGTGCTGCCTGCTGCCAACCAAAGTGTTGTGTTGCATGCAGAAATGGAGGATGGGACGATTGTATCAGGAGAATCGAAAATTCCCTACTCCGGTAAAAAAATTAACCGGGTTTTTTTGACCCCAAAGCAAATCCGGCCGCTTCCGGAAACGATTCAGGCCATCCGCCAAGCCGACCTGATTATTCTTGGACCGGGCAGTTTATATACGAGTCTATTGCCTAATCTGCTGGTGCCACGGCTAGGCGATGAGGTTTGCCGGTCACATGCCAAAAAGGTTTATATTTGCAATTTGATGACACAGGCCGGCGAAACGCACGGCTATACTGCCAGCGATCATGTGCGAGCCATTTATGATCATTTGAGCAGCGCGTTTATTGATACGATACTCGTGAATAATGAAGAGATTCCGCAGGATGTTCAGCTTCGCTACAATGAGGAATTGGCCCATCCTGTCCTCTACGATGTGGATCGGTTAACCGAGCTTGGGCTGGAGACGGTTTATGCCGACATTGCCAATCTAGAAAACGGTGCACTCAGGCATGACCCGAAGAAGGTCGCCAAAATTTTATATAATTTGTTAATAAATGAAACCAAAAGACGTTATGAAGCGTAAATAAGTTAATATTATTTAAAAAGCTTATTTAACATGTTCTTTTTTGAAAGAAATTACTTTCAAAAAGGAATATTTATGTTAGTGTTGGTCATAAGGAGGTGAGGGAATGTCTTTCGCTTCGGAAACGAAAAAGGAATTAACGAACTTGGAAGTGAAATCCTGCTGCAGCCGTTCTGAGCTTTCAGCGCTGATCCGCATGAACGGTTCCCTTTCCTTTTCAAATCGAAAAATCATTGTCGATATTCAAACCGAAAATGCTGCGATTGCCAGAAGAATTTATACATTGATTAAAAAGAATTACCAGGTTCAGGTTGAGCTGCTCGTCCGCAAAAAAATGCGCTTGAAAAAGAACAATGTTTACATTGTGCGCTTGGCAGAGCAGGCAAGGGAAATTCTCGAGGATACAAAAATCCTTGGTGAGGGTTTTACCTTCATCCATAATATCTCCCCCGAACTGATAACAAAGAAGTGTTGTAAGCGTTCTTATCTTCGTGGTGCGTTTTTGGCCGGAGGTTCTGTGAATAACCCGGAAACATCCTCCTATCACTTGGAAATTGCTTCACTATATAAGGAGCATAATGATTCCTTATGTGAATTGATGAATACATTTGACTTGAATAGCAAAACGCTTGAGCGCAAAAAAGGCTATATTACGTACTTAAAAGAGGCTGAAAAGATAACCGAGTTTTTAAATATTATTGGCGCGCATAATGCCCTGCTCCGCTTTGAGGATGTCCGAATTGTCAGGGACATGCGTAATTCCGTTAACCGCCTGGTAAACTGCGAAACCGCCAATCTTAATAAAACCATCGGAGCCTCAATCAGGCAGGTCGAAAACATACGGTTCATTGATCAAACGGTTGGCCTGCAGATTTTACCTGATAGATTAAGGGAAATTGCCGAGCTTCGGTTAAATTATACAGACGTTACCTTAAAGGAACTAGGTGAAATGGTTTCCGGCGGGTCTATTAGCAAATCCGGCATCAATCATCGCCTGCGTAAAATTGATGAAATTGCCGAAAGGCTGCGGGTCGGAGAAATGCCATCGGTGAAGTAGATATAATTTTAAAATAGTTTGTTAGTGAATGAGCATTCATTTAATATTATAGTGGGATAATGAGGAGGAATTTGAAATGTTGGTAAAAGAAGTAGAAGTTAAATTAAGAACTGGTTTACAGGCGCGTCCTGCCGCCCTATTTGTACAGGAGGCGAACCGATTTTCGGCAGATATTTTCCTAGAGAAGGATGGCAAGAAAGTAAATGCCAAAAGCATTATGGGCTTAATGAGCCTGGCTGTCGGCTCTGGTGTTGTTATTAACATTATTGCAGACGGCTCTGATGAAGAAACCGCCATTCAGGCATTATCTGAGTTTATTCAGAAGGATCATTAAGGAATAAAGGGTTTTGGCTATAGTGGTGCCAAGCCCTTTTTTGTTATGGCGGCTATTTTCGTATAGTTAGTAATCGATAAATCTAGTCATAATGCCTTGGACTGACCTTTTTTTTATTAATTGGTATTTATGCGTCATTCATAACGCCTGGAGCAGAAAACAATCGGAGAGTTCGGTAGTTATAAATCGTTCATAACGCCAGGAGCAGAAAACAATCGGAGAGTTCGGTAGTTATAAACCGTTCATAACGCCCGGAGTATGAATAAATCGGAGAGTTCGGTAGTTATAAACCGTTCATAACGCCCGGAGTATGAATAAATCGGAGAGTTCGGTAGTTATAAACCGTTCATAACGCCTGAAGCAGAAAACAATCGGAGAGTTCGGGAGTTATATATCGTTCATAACGCCTGAAGCAGAAAACAATAGGAGAGTTCGGTAGTTATAAACCGTTCATAACGCCTGAAGCAGAAAACAATAGGAGAGTTCGGTAGTTATAATTCGTTCATAACGCCCGGAGCAGAAAACAATCGGAGAGTTCGGGAGTTATAAATCATTCATAACGCCCGGAGCAGAAAACAATCGGAGAGTTCGGTAGTTATGAACCATTCATAACGCCCGGAGTATGAATAAATCGGAAGTTCGGTAGTTATGGACGGTTATAACACCCTTTAGGACGAAAAAAAAAGCAATCGGCTTGCTGCCGATTGCCCGTTTTAAGTATTATTTTTCTTTCTTATCAAGAATATTGCGTGTAATGATGTTGTCAATTAAGCCATATTCTTTCGCTCTTTCAGCAGTCATGAAGTTATCGCGATCAGTATCTTGGCGAAGTACTTCGATTGGCTGGCCAGTGCGCTCAGCTAAAATGCCGTTTAGTTTTTCACGAAGGAATAAAATGCGCTTAGCAGCAATTTCAATTTCAGTAGCCTGACCTTGAGCTCCGCCCAGCGGCTGGTGAATCATTACTTCAGCGTTTGGTAATGCAAAACGCTTGCCCTTTTCCCCAGCGGCAAGTAAGAATGCACCCATTGAAGCTGCCATACCGATACATACAGTGGATACATTTGGCTTAATATACTGCATCGTATCATAAATGGCCATTCCAGCGGTGATGCTTCCGCCCGGGCTATTAATATAAAGAGTAATGTCCTTTTCAGGATTTTCCGCTTCAAGGAACAACAACTGCGCTACAATGCTGTTGGCAACATTATCATCAATACCGCTGCCAAGCATGATAATTCGGTCTTTTAATAAACGGGAATAGATATCGTATGCCCGTTCGCCGCGATTCGTTTGTTCAATGACTGTAGGAATCAAATTCATTTTTCTTCCTCCTTTGAATAAAAAATGTAAAAAGCTTATGTATTGTTATCATACACTGATGGTCAATAAAGGTCAAACAATTCAGCTTGAAAAATGTTCGACAACTTTCCCTCATACAGCATAACCAATCGCGAGCGGTTTTAAAACTATTTTTTAGCTTTGGAGAAAGGATTAACCGTTAAATATTCTATTAGCTCTTGCCAAAATAGAAATAATGAAATATAATATGTAAGTCGCTAATAAATTTGCCCTCGTGGTGCAACGGATAGCACGTAAGATTCCGGTTCTTAAAATGTGGGTTCGATTCCTGCCGAGGGCGTCATAGAAGCTTCCTGTTCTTTTACGACAGGGGGCTTTTATTTTTTAAAAAAATTTCTCTCTTCCCCGCAAATCCTTCTAACCAACTAATTCCCATTCACGAATTCCCCGCTTTCATGTAAAATAAAACAG